>NZ_JANSHS010000220.1:0-2067 GCF_047461695.1 Synechococcus sp. R6-7 | reverse complement strand
CAAGCTCGCCCACCTGCGCCAGAAGGGAGTGAAGACCGAATAGGGCTCCCCCGCCTGGGTCAACACTTCCCCCGGCCCGTGCAGCAGCATGTCTTGGTAAGAGAAGGACTGGATCCCGGCTGCGGCCAAACTGGCCTGCACTCGACTCTCTTGCTGTAGGGCGAACGGCTCCCCATCGGCATTCCAAAACACAGCCCTGGCTCCCAGGTCTGTGGCCAAGCACCGCAACTCCACCGAGGGATCCCCCAGCCGCCAGATCAGTGGGATCCCCATCTGGGCGTAGCGCTCTTGGAGCTCTTGCAGAGCCTGAAGCAAAAAGGCCACCCTAGCTGGGGCCATGTCCGACCGTCTCAGCATCTGCGGGTCGAAAATGAAGACAGGCACCACCTGAGAGCTGCGCTGGGCTGCCTCATGAAGAGCTGTGTTGTCCCCTAACCGCAGATCGCGACGATGCCAAAGCAAAACGGGGGAAGTCATAGGCTGCCAAGCAATGGGATCCCATCTTGGCTGGTTTCCACCGCCTCTTTCAACTCACCCCCCCCAAGGCTGGGAGCCGGGGCGGCCAGAAGCTACATTCTAAAGAACCTTGAAGAACCCTATCAAAGCTCTAGACTGTCGAACACCCGACTGGGACAATAGCGGCAGCGCTCCTCTGGCTTTTGCTGGCCATCACTGTATCCCATCGCGTAAGCTGTATCCCCCAACATCACCACAAGCTGAGTCAGCTTCAGGGAAAGCAACGGGTCAAGCGGCTCCGTCACATTCAGCATAAACTGCTCAATGGAGCGCCGCAGCGCCTCTGGCGTCTTGATCATCACGTCTCCATCCATCCATCGATGGCTTTAGGTATTCATACTCAAGGCAAGATGGACATGGACTCAGGATAAAGGTGGAAGGAAGAGATGCTCGTAGCATTGGCTACTGTTCTTGGGATCGAGCCGGCAAGGGCTGAGCTCCACACCAGCCAGAGCAGGCTTGCGGATGATGTTAGCCTAGGTATCCAAAAATGGCGACAGCGCGACGGGTGGCACGGGTAGCAGAGCTGATCAAACGAGAGGTCAGCCAAATCCTGCTCTCGGAGATCAAAGATGACCGGGTTGGGGCAGGGATGGTCAGCATTGTGGATGTCGAGGTTTCCAATGACCTGCAAAACGCCCGCATCTTCGTCAGCATTTATGGGGATGAGACAGCTCAACACCGAGCTATGGAAGGGCTAGCAGCGGCCACACCCTTTGTGCGGCGGGAAATCGGCCAGCGCCTCAGCCTGCGACGGGTGCCAACGGTGGTGTTTTTGCAGGATCGCTCTTTGGAGCGGGGATCCCGCGTTTTGGCTCTGCTTAACCAACTGAGACAGACCTCTGAGGCCCAGGAACCGGAGGGATCCCAAGCTGGGGTTGAGGACACCGCCGAGGGCGAAGAAAACGAATCGAGCGGCGAATAGTTGCACCATTTCGAGGGATCCGCGCTGGAGCTCAGCCTGCTTTGCACGAGAGAGCAAAGGATCTGCCTTGATGGCCACTAGATAGAGGGGCCTTTGCTTTGCAGCAGTGCGGACAACATGAAAGAAAGATTTTTTACCGTTCGTGTCGCGTAAGCGGGCCCTGAAGTTTTTGGATTTGTTAGGCTTAAGGGAGCTATACAGCCCTTCCCCCGATCGTCTATCCGTACAGGACTCCATGTCTGCGGCACGCTTGCGCAAACCAGAGCGCTCTGCTCCAATGGGCAGCGGCGTTGTTGTGGTCAACCTGCGAAAGGGCTGTAAGGTTGCTGTCCATGCCTTTCCTGCCTTTTCATGGATGTTCAAAGCCCACTGCAACCGGATCCCTCTCTAGGGGGTGCTACTCCACTCCAAGCTCTGCAGGCCCTAAACCAGAGTGTTGCCGAAGCTTTGGTTTCCTGCTTGAAAGGGCAACCCCAACAGGCCACTCAGCACCTTTTGCTGGCTCTGCCGCAGCTCATGGCGGCTCTGGGGGCCTTGAGGCAAAAATCTTCCCTTCGCGTGGGCGGGCCGGAGGCCTTGGCCGAGCCTGCAGGTTGCCCTTCAGCTAGAAATCGCAGGAGCCCCGC
>NZ_JANSHS010000219.1:0-1488 GCF_047461695.1 Synechococcus sp. R6-7 | reverse complement strand
TGCGGGGCTCCTGCGATTTCTAGCTGAGCCCCTGCTGGCTTCCACGTCGTTTGCCAAGCGCCTTTTTGTATTCTCAGATACAGCGATCTGCAGCGGGATCCCGATGATGGATGTAGTCTTCCGGCTTTGGATCCCTATTCTGTTGGAGCTGCCTGTGAACTGGAATCTTACCCGCGCTTTTTCTCCCTCGAGAGGCTGGGCTATTGGCCTGGCAGTCGCCGCTCTACTGGGATCCACCCCCACAACGGCGCAGGAGACCTTCAAAGTGGGCATGGTGCTGGTGGGGCCGATGCAGGATGGCGGCTGGAGCCAGGCGCATGTGGAGGGCAGCGAATACGTCAAGGCCAAGTTGCCCGGTGTCGAGTTTGATTACCTGGATAAGGTGAACCCGGCGGATCGGCCCAATGTGCGCGCCTCCCAGGTGGCGGATGACATGATCGCCCGAGGGGCCAAGGTTATCATCTTTACTTCTGATGACCACAAAGACGACGCGATTGAAACGGCCCGCAAGCATCCCGAGATTGCGGTTATCCATGCTTCTGGGGACATGGCCTGGAAGGAGGGGAAAAATTACATCGATCTGCCCAACTTGGCCAACATCATGCCCCAGATGGAAGCGATGCGCATGGTGGCCGGATGTGCCGCGGCTCTGGGATCCGAAACCGGCAAAATTGGCCTGTTGGGACCTCTGATCAACGATGAAACCCGCCGTTACGCTGCTGCTGCTTACTTGGGGGCCAAATACTGCTGGGAAACTTACCGAGATCGTCCTGAAGAGTTGCAGTTCCGGGTGACCTGGATTGGCTTCTGGTTCAACATTCCAGGGGTTACTTTGGATCCAAGCAAGGTTGCCGATGACTTTTACAACAGCGGCTTTGATGTGGTGATGTCGGGGTTGGATACGCCGGAGGCGGCGGTACAAGGCAAGCGGGCTGCTGAGGCCGGAAAGCGAGTGCGCTACACCCACTACGGCCTGGCCAGCGGTTGCAACTTCGCGCCCGAAATTTGCCTGGGGGTTTCCTACTACAACTGGGGGCCAGGATACAAGCAATTGATCGAGGCAGCTCGCGCGGGCACCTTCGAGAGCCAATTCCTGCGTCCGCCCATCGACTGGTCGGATATCAACAACCCGGACACGTCTTCGGCAGGGTTCATCATGGGAGAAGCCCTGAAGCCGGAAGACAAGGCCAAGCTGGAGGAGTTTATTGCTGGCTTGGGGAATGGCAGCATTCAGCTCTTCAAGGGGCCGCTCAACTTCCAAGATGGCACGCCCTTCTTGGCTGAGGGGGAAGTGGCCAGCGAGGTCGAGATTTGGTATCTGGGCCAGTTGCTAGAGGGCATGGAGGGAGCCAGCAACTAGCGGAAGGCGTTCTAGGCTCCGGGTAGGGGGAAGAACCGGTCGGTTTCTTTCACCCGCTGACACCAGGCTCGGATCTGGGGAAAGGGCTTAAGGTCAAACCCACCCTGCTCCGCCACATGGGTGTAGGT
>NZ_JANSHS010000218.1:0-1730 GCF_047461695.1 Synechococcus sp. R6-7 | reverse complement strand
CAGCAGTGTTCAGCGTAAATGTATCAGCTCCGCTAACGCGACCAGGATCCCTCCAAGTGGGATCCAACCGGCAAGCGACCCTGGGCCGGGATCTGTCCCAACAACACCTGCAGCAACGCCTGTAGAGAGACGGGGGTAGTGCCGTAGCAGGCCAAATAGACCGGGATCTGGGGCAGGGCAAAGGCGTCGTAGGGGGATCCCAAGGCCAACCCAATCACCTTTTCCGGCGGAAGGGATCCCAGCAGCAACCTCTGCGCCGGATGCCGCCACGTCTCCAGGGATCCCACCAGCACCTGCGCAGCCCTTTGAGCCCCTTCTTGGGCAATCCGCTGCTGTTCGGGGGTGGGATCCAGAGGGATGGAGAACACTTGGGCAGCGGGACAGGCTTTTTGCAGCAGCTCCCCCAACAAAGGTACAGGGGTGATAAGCAGCGGGTCAGGGGCCAAGGGAGGCAGGGATCCCCGTACTAGGGTGATGCTATCTTGGGCGATTTGGCGGGCCAGTGCCCGGTGGTTTTCCAAGCCGGCAGGGGGGAAAGGGGGGCAGGGGGATCCCAGCCTGTAGCGCCGCTTCAAGGCCAAAATCCGCTCCACCGACTGATCCAACTGTTCAACCGACAAGCGCCCGGCACGGAACTCCCGCAGCAGATGGGCATAGGCTTCTTTTTGGATGGCCGGGCTAAAGCCGGGATCTGCCCCAAACACCAGCACATCGGCTCCTGCCCTAAAGGCCAGTTCTGCCGCTTCGGGAATGCCGTAGGTGCGGGCAATGGCCCCCATGGTCAGGGAATCCGTCAGGACAAGACCCTTGAAACCCAGCTTCTGCCGCAGCCAGCCCGACACCACCTCAGGGGCCAGCGTTGCCGGTTGCAAGGACTTCGTCCCGCTGTCGCCGACGGATCCCAGAGCCGGCATCACCACATGCGCCGTCATCATCGCCTCTGCCCCTGCCCGGATCAAAGCCTGAAACGGGCGCAATTCCGTGGTCTGTAGCGCCTCCAGAGGGCGATCCACCCGCGGCAACCCCAGGTGGGAATCCATATCGGTGTCCCCATGGCCGGGAAAATGTTTGGGCGTACAGAGGATCCCGGCTTGCCGATAGCCGCGCCACAGGGCGAGGCCGTAATCTGTCACCTGTTTCGGGTCTGACCCAAAGGCTCGGATGCCGATGATGGGGTTGTGGGGGTTGCTGTTCACGTCCACAACAGGGGCAAAGTTGAGGTTAAACCCCAAACTTTTCAGCTCCGTTCCCACCGCACGGGCCATAGCTTCCGCCTTTGCCAGGGATCCCGCTGCTGCCACTGCCATGGCGCTGGGGAACACCGTCACCCCCTCGGTAAGGCGCACCACCGGCCCCCCCTCTTGATCAATGGCTATCCACAGGGGGACAAGGGCTTGTGCCTGAGCCGCGGCAATGAGCTGGGCCACCTGAGGCAACGTTTGAATGTTGCCGGCAATCGAATAGAAGATCAGCCCGCCCACGTGGTAGTCCCGGATCATCTCCTCGAGAGCGGAGGAAAACTCAGCTCCCTCAAAATAAACCAGAAACAGTTGCCCCACTTTCTCCTCAAGGCTCCAAGCCCTGGGATCCACTGCGGCAGCGGGACGGGGTCCTTTCGCGTCAGCGGGACGGAGTCCTATCGAGCATGTCAAAGCAGATGTCCTTGGGCGTCGCTGCCAAGAAAGCCGGTCAGGATGAGCGTAAACTACCCGACATCAACCGCTAGGCGG
>NZ_JANSHS010000217.1:0-13010 GCF_047461695.1 Synechococcus sp. R6-7 | reverse complement strand
CTGACGCACGCGCCCTACCGCTATGGTCATAGGACGTCTCTCCAGAACAATGACGACGAATAAAGTGCAATACAGCAGCGCCCACAACAGTTCTGAGCAGCACTGTCCTTCCATCTTACGAAAAATCAATAAGTTGCAACATAACCTCAAGATGAGGCGCTGCATCAGCTCATCCGGCGCAGGGATCCCTTGTGTTTTAGGATGGGAAGGGTTTTGGCTGAGGGCAACTGAGCCGGGATCCGTTCACGGCGGCGGAGCGGAGCCCACAACACCAGGGAGGGCAGCGTGGTTCAAGCCAGGATTTTGTTCGCAGCGGCAGAGGCAGCACCTTTGGCCAAGGTGGGGGGCATGGCGGATGTGGTGGGATCCCTGCCTGTCGTTTTGCGCAAGCTGGGTCAGGATGTCCGCATCATCATGCCTCTGTATGGCTTTCTCTGGGACAAGTTCGGCCAGGAACCGGGGCAATACCCCCGCTCGAAAGATCCCATCTGGTCTAAACAGGTTATGGGTCAGGTGGCCGATATTTACGAAAGCGTTTTGCCCGGCACCGATGTGCCCCTCTACTTGGTCAGCCACTACTGCTTTGCTCCCCACCGCATCTACTACGGCGAGGACGAGTTCTGGCGCTTCACCTTTTTTGCCAACGCCGTAGCCGAATTTGCCTGGACTTACTACCCCTGGAAACCCAACATCATCCACTGCCACGATTGGCACACCGGCATGATCCCGGCCTGGATGCACCAAGCTCCCGATATTGGCACGGTGTTCACCATCCACAACCTGGCCTACCAAGGGCCCTGGCGCTGGCAACTGGAGCGCATGACCTGGCTGCCCTGGTATTTTTCTGCCCACAACACCATGGCTGCCGGGATCCTCTACGCCGACCAAGTGAACACCGTCTCGCCCACCTATGCGATGGAAATTCGCACCCCTCTGCATGGGGAAGGACTGCAGGACTTGTTGGCCTGGAAAGGGGAACGGCTGCGCGGGATTTTGAATGGGATCGACATCGATAGGTTTGATCCCCGCACCGACCCAGACCTAGAGGCCAATTTCAGCATCGATGATCTCAGCGGGCGGGCGACCAACAAAGCCACGCTACAGGCCAAGTCGGGCTTGACCGTTAACCCAGATACCTTCCTGATGGGCATGGTGGCCCGTTTGGTGGAGCAAAAAGGGATCGACTTGCTCATCCAAGCCCTGGATCGCTTTTTGGCCTACAGCGACGCGCAATTTGTTTTGCTGGGAGGCAGCGGCGAAGCCTACTACGAAGGGCGGATCCGGGAGATGGCCGAGCGGCACCCGGGCAAAATGGCCTACCAAAAAGGCTACCAACCCAAGCTGGCCCAGTTGATCTACGGGGGGGCAGATGCGTTTTTGATGCCCAGCCGCTTTGAGCCCTGCGGCATCAGCCAGATGATCGCCATGCGCTATGGGTGTGTGCCCATCGTCCGCCGCACGGGGGGGCTGGTGGATACCGTTAGCCACCACATCCCCAGCAAGGGGATCGGCACCGGCTACTGCTTTGACCGCTACGAAGCCCTGGACTTCTACACCTGTCTGGCGCGGGCTTGGGAAGCCTTCCAGCACAAAGAAACTTGGCAAGCGCTGCAGAAGCGGGGCATGGCCAGCGATTTCAGTTGGCACCGCTCAGCGCTGGAATACCTGCGCATGTATGAGCTGATTCTCAACCTACCGCTGCTGCCGGAAAAGCCTCCAGAGCCACCCAACTCGCCCAGCTCCTCTCCGCCCAAGCTCAAGAAGCCCATCTCCTCCCAGCCTCGCTCCAAAGGGATCCCTGAGCTGCAGCAAAGGCACGAGGAGTAGGGTAGAGTGGAACGGGTCAAAAAAGGTTTTGGGGGTTACCCGCACATGATTGGACGACGTCCCGCTGTTGCTTCCCAAGGCTGTCGCCAGGACGCCATCGCCCAGGGGCTCAGCCTTCTGCGCCGTTCTTGGGCGCGGTTGGTTTTCGGCGTACTGCTCGGCCTTGTCCTGGGCATGGGCTCCACCTTCTGGGCCACTGCTCAGCAGCTCCCCACCGGGCAACAGCTTATTCCCAATCCGCAGCAGTTTCGCGCCCTAGAGCAGCCCAGCAGCGCCCTCAGCGCATTGCGAGCCGAACAACTGGCCGCCGAAGCCGATGCCGCCATCCAAGCGCAAAACTACGACCAGGCTGTCGAGCTGCTGCAGCAGGTGTTCAACGCCTACAACCAGCGCTCCAACTACCACCAAGATCTCTCCCGCGCCTTCGCCGGGATCCAAAACCGCATCTCCGAAGAACAGCGGGAGCTGGCCCGTGTTGCCGCCCAAGCCCGGGATCAAGCCGCCTACGATTTGGCCGTGGTCTACCGCGCCGCAGGGCGACCGGAAGAGGCCGTGGGCTGGCTGATCCAGGTCATCAACAGCCAGGGCCCAACCCGCGAGCTGGGCACCCAAGCCTATCAGCAGCTCTTGGAAATCGGCTTCGTCAGCACTCCCTTCCCCAGCTAGAGCTGCTCTTCCAGATGGCGATAGAAAGCCAGCGCCGTTTGCCCATAGGTTCGTTGGTCAAAGCGCAGCAGGGATCCCACCTGTTCGGGTAGGTCATGGCCGCTGCGATGCTCGACGATCAAGGTTCCGCCTGGCTTGAGCAAGGGCGGGATCAGGGGCAGGAGCGGGGCGTACAGACCGGCCTCGTAGGGAGGAGCAAAGTACACGTAATCAAATGGCTCCAAGTTCAGGCCGCGGCTGAGCAGCTTGCGGGCATCTCCCTGAATGACCTGGAAAGATTGCCCCAGCTGCGCCACCTTGGCCCAGTTGGCTCGGATGATGCGGCAGGCAGGGGCGGCAATCTCGATCCCGGCCACAAAAGCGGCCCCCTGACACAGAGCTTCTGCTCCCACCGTACCGGCCCCACAGCACAGATCCAGCCAGCGACAGCCTTCCACCTGCCCTTGCAAGATGTTGAACAAGGCCTGCCTCACCCGGCCAGGTGTGGGTCGAGTGCCCAAGCCAGCGGGAGTTTGCAGCGCTCGTTTGCCGCTGATGCGCAGGCTCATGGGATCCCTTCAGGGGCTAGGCGTGGCCGGCAACTGGCCGGTCAACCCACTGCGTTGGGCAGCGCGATCCCGCTCCATCTGGATTTGCTCCACCAAAGGTTGGGGCAGTTGGGCGGAAGCTTGCAGGGCCTGATCGAAAAGGGGGACGGCCTCTCGGTCTTGCCCTTTGGAAACCAGAATTTGCGCCTTGAGGTAGTAAAGCTCGGGGTTGCTGCAAGAAGCAGCAATGGCTCGATCCACCGCCTCCAGCGCCTCGTCAAAGCGCTGCATATCCCGGTAGGCCAGAGCTTGGCCGCGGTAGGACAGATAGTCAGGAGCTGCCATCCGAAACTGATTTAGAGCCTTCTCCCGGTAGGTCAGCAGCAAATCCATGTAGCCGTTGAGCAGATTGAGCTCCGGATCGCTGCTGTCCACTGCCTGGGCGGCCCGGATGGAGGCAAACAATTGATTGAGGGTGGGCAAAGCCTTGGGCAAACCGATGACCACCCCATCTCGCACCACTATGTTGGCTGCCTCTAGCCCGTAGCCCACACCCTCGTAAAGGTTGCCCCGCAAGGGATCCGTCTTTTTCAACTCGGCGGCCACCTGTCGGGTTTGGGTAGCCAACCGGGCAAATGCTTCCAGGTCTCCCTCCTGATAGGCCAGCGCTGCCAACAGGGCATAGACCATCGGCTCTTCGGGAGAGGCTTTCTTGGCCATTTCCAGTTTTTCCCGGCTCTGGCTGTAGCGGCCTGCACAGAAGAACTCTTCAAAAGCTGCGGCTACCTCTGGGCTGATGGGGCGGGCATTGTCCCCGCTGCGGAAGGGATCCTGCGCCCAAACGGGCAGAGCGGATCCCCACACCCAACAAATCACCCCCAGCAGTTTGCCCAGCCTGCTCATTTTGCCGATACTCATCCCCAGTGCCTCAACTCCCACCCCCATCTAACCCTCTCTTCAGCGCAGCAGTTGGGCAATCGAAGCAATAGCGGCATCTTGAACCAACTCATTGGGCTCATAGGCCAGAAGATCGTGCAAGGGACCCAAGGCGCGCGGATCCCCAATTTGGCCGAGGGCACGGGCCGCCGCCTCCCGCACCACCGGCTCGTCGTCCGCAAGCTTGGTCAGCAAAGCCGGCACCGCCTCCACCACCCGCATTTGCCCCAACCGGTAAATGGTTTGCAGTTGAGCCTCCAGAGGGGTTGCTGCCGCTGGGAAAACAGAGCTGTACATGGAAATGCCCGCAGAACCATCGGAGGAGTAGCCGCCATAGGCCATCGAGATGGCCGAGAGAGCCTGCAACGCCTCTAGGGCACGAGATCGCTCTGCCCCGCTCATCTGGGGCAATTGAGCCACCAGATCATCAAAAGCTTGCTGCACAGGATCGACAGCCGCAACCTGTTGGGCAATGCGAGTTAATTGGCGATCCGCCTGCACCTGCTGCCAAGACTGGAACGCTGCCAGACCTGCCACTATCAAAGCCGCATCGGCCAGAATGGCCAGCAGCGCCATTCCTCCCCAAATCTTGCTGCGACGGCTGAGCCTCCGCATTTGCTTATCCACATAGACAAAGGCTTGGTGCTGCCGTTCCCAAAAGTCGGGGGCCACCTGCAGAGTTTGAGCGCTCAGATCGGGAGACAGAAGGTTTTCCTCGCGGGCTACCTCTAGGCTCTGTAGCCTTTGATTCAAGCGAGAAAATTGTTTCGTCCAGAGCCAAGTAAACATCAGGTCACGTCCTCTCTGCAAACCTGCCATCGAGAACCAAGTCTTGCTGACACAACATTGTGCAGGACATTGTGCGGGAACATTATGCGGGCTGTGCTGGCGTTCAGTGTCAGGCAAGGTTGGCCCACTTTCCCCTGGGATCCCAGAGGGGGAGCTTATGCGACAGGATAACAAAAGCGTCAGCTCCCCACCACCGGTCTTTACCCTAGAATCGCAGGATGCTTCTCAGTGTAGAGAGGCCGACGAAGGACGCAGAGAGGTTGACCGCGCTTGTGTGAGTGCTATGCACCGCTTCGCAACCGAGAGAACTCAAAGGCTACCGCGTCCAGCTTCCCGACACCCGGCTGACCGCTTGATCCATTCTGCCGCTGCCTGAGGAGATGCCATGACCACTGCCCTCACTCCCCGTAAAAGCTGTTGCTGAGTCGGTTCTGGCATCAAGCTCTCTCAATGTCTAGATAACTAGTGGATAACTAGTGCTATCTAGTGTTGTACGCCCCTATCCCTGACCGCCTCTCGTTCCCCCAGAAGCGATATGTGAATCTCTGTAGCTGCGGCCCGTTGGGCATCACCTCCAGGTAAGCGGAGAGGGTGGGATTCGAACCCACGGTGGCGTGAACCACGGCAGTTTTCAAGACTGCTTCCTTAAACCGCTCGGACACCTCTCCAAACTGCTGGGATCCCCAGACTTTATTCAATGCTACGCAATGGGCTTCAGGCTGTGCAATCACCAGCCGACCACAACCCCCACAGACTTATCGGATCCCCTCGGCAAAAGCCCCCCTTCGACCGGGTAGGCGGCACCTATCTTGACTTGAGCCAAAGCCAGCAGCCATCGAGCAGATACCAAACTTAACCAGAAGGGTCCAGGATCCCCTTCTACACTGGCAGATAAGCCACCCCAGGAGGATATATGCCCACTCCACCCCCGCCCGGCATTACTCCCAAGCAGATGAATCTGCTGCGAGCCGTCACTGCGATGGCCTGGTCTGATGGTGCGCTAGAGGCTGCGGAAGTAGAACTCATCGCCCAGCAACTCTCTCAGCATTTTGCTTCGGATCCCGACCAGCGGGCCAGCTTGGCGCAAGAGATCCGCCAGTACCTAGTGCAGCAAGTCCCGTTGGAGGAGGTGCTGTCGAAAATCGGCGATGAGGCCGAGAAGCGTCTCATCCTCAAGTTGGGCTACCTGGTGATTGCCGCCAGCGCTCGCAGCCCGGAGGAGCCCGTGGTGAATCTGGAAGAGCTGGATGCTTTTCGGCAGTTGGTGGAAAAGCTGCAACTGTCACCGGCAGTGGTGCAACAGGTCTCTCAAGAGGCAGAGGCTGAGCTGGGGGATCCCAGCATTGCGCCGATTGAAGTCTTGGTGCAGGGGTTTACCCGCCACTGCCGCCGGAGACCTGAGTGGACGCCTGATGGTTGCGAATGGCCCGCTTGACCAAATTGAGGAAGGCAAAGGCCCGTTGGTCGGTGGGATCCAAGCGCATCACCGCTTGAAAGGCTGCTTCTGCCTGCTGTAGAACGGCCAGATCGATTTGTCCATCCTCATCGGCTTCCAGTTGGGCCTTTTGCAAGAGGAGGGCCCCTCGATTGTAATGGGCTGCCACATGGTTGGGATCTGCCGCCAAAACGGCTTCCAGCTCTGTCAGGGCCGGATCCAGATAGCCGCTCATGCCCAGTACCCAGGCCAGCTTGTAACGAGCTTCGGTATGGGTTGGATCGGCAGCAACCGCCTGGCGAAACGCTTGGATGGCAGCCTGGAAATCGCCCGCTTGTACCGCTGCGATGCCTTCTTGGTAGCTGTCGTGAGCCATGAGCAAGTTGGGGGTTGAATGGGAACCTGGCGTGAGGTTATTTGCAGCTTAACCCTTGCCAAACGTGTTGCCCCCAATTCCCATCCTAGATGCCGAGAACAGAGCTGTGCCCCTGCCGGTTCAGCGTCTTTTCCCCCTGGGTGATGCCATCTGCAGCAGGAGAAACTGCCGCGGCAAGAGATTGGAGATTGCGCAAAGCCTGACCCGCATAACCTGCGCCCCTTCCTAGGATGAACATAGCCATTGATTGGGTGTGAACCATGAATGCCAAACTGCTTTTCCTACCGCTGGCTTTGGGGCTGTCTGTGGCTCCGACCACCGCTGTTTTTCCGCAAACCCTAGGCATCTACCCTCCTTTACAGAGGCTGCAACTGGCCGATACTCGTCAGTTGGATGTTGGCACCCGCTCCATCATTGTCAACCCCGTTCCTTCCGACCTGCGGGTGAATCTGGAGCTGGATCGGCACGGGTCTAACCCCATCTACCGGCCTGGCGAGCCGATTGCCATTACCCTGAGCACCAACCGCGATGCCTACGTTTACCTGTTCAGCATCCAAGCCGATGGCCGTACCCATCTGATTTTGCCCAACCGCTTTTCCGGTGGCAACGAGTTTCTGCGGGCCGGAGAAGTGCGCACCTTCCCGCCGCCAGGGGCCAGCTATCGGTTGACCATCGCTCCACCCTTCGGCCAAGCCCAGGTGTTAGCGGTGGCATCCCCCCGTCCGCTGAACTTCCAGGAGATTGCCTCTTTTGAGCAGAGTGGCTCCTTTGCCGACGTGCGGGTGCGGGGATCCCAACTGGGCAATGCCATTGCCCGCGCCATTATTGTCGAGGGGATCCCTTCCGACCAGTGGGTGACGGCCACTCGGTTCTATCGGGTTGCCCCGCGCTAATCCAAGCTCTGAGAACTTGGGTTAGGGGAGCCGCACAGGATCCCCTTCATCGGGTATATGACCAGCCCCACCGTTCAAGCTGGGAAGGAAGTCAACCACCCCAAAGGCTGCCCAAAGATTGGGTTCATCTGCCACAATGAGAGCAGCCAAAGGTAGTCTCGGCTACGTTTCTCCTGTGCGGTTTTGGTCGGCCATTCTATGTCCCCTTCCTCCAAGCCCCTGAGCGAGCAGATTCGCAGTATTGACGACCATCTCTCCCGCCGCCCCCTGGATCTGGATCCGGCGGGCTATTTCGTCATCTACTTGGATCGGGAGCAGAACCTCATTTGCGCCAAGTACTACAGTACGGTGATCAACGAGCGGGGGCTGGCCACCGATCCGGAGACAGGAGCTGTGATCCCGGCAAAGGGCCCCGTCAACCGATCCCCTGAACGGGTGTATGTTGGGCGCACGGCCAAAGAACTGTGTGTACAGATCTTTGAAAAGGAGCAGGAGAGAGTGGTCTCCCAGCTCAGCCATGCGGCCTACTTGGGAAGGGAGTTTCAAAAAGCCGAAGCTGCCCTGATCTCCGGCGAGGAGTACATCCAAGACTAAGCCCGCCCATGCAGCGCCAGAACTCACCAGAGACCTAGCAGGGGGGCCCCGGCATTTATGCCTGGAGAGGGAGCGCTATCCAATCTGCTACACCAGGCAAGCAGGCACCAGAGACGGATGTTTAAGGCGCCGGTGAGCTAGCCCGAAGGGGCAGCCTTGGGAAACCCGGTCTAGGGATCCCAGAAGCCCCTGACTTTGGCTGTGGGGTAGTTCACATCATCCCCTTAGCTCCAGAGCCAGCCGCCGAGGCCGCCGGTTTGGGCTCAGGCTTCTCCACCACAATCGCTTCGGTTGTGAGGTACATTCCGGCTATGGAAGCCGCGTTTTGCAGCGCTGAGCGCACCACTTTGGCCGGATCGACGATCCCCTGGGCAAACATATCCACATAGGTTCCGCTCAGGGCATCGAAGCCAAAGGGCATCTCCTTCTCCAAAACCTTTTCCACCACCACTGACCCTTCCAGACCGGCATTGTGGGCAATCTGAAAGAGAGGGGCCTGCAAGGCTCGGTAAACAATTTCTGCCCCCACCTGTTCTTCGGCATTCAACTTGGCCTTGAAAGCCGGGATCCCTTTGGAGAGGTGCAATAGCGTCGCCCCGCCGCCAGGGACGATCCCTTCTTCCACCGCAGCTCGGGTGGCATTCAGGGCATCCTCAATGCGCAGCTTGCGATCTTTGAGTTCTGTTTCAGTGGCAGCCCCCACTTTGATCACCGCCACTCCCCCGGCTAACTTGGCGATGCGTTCTTGCAGTTTCTCGCGGTCGTACTCGGAATCGGTGGTTTCCAGTTGCTTGCGAATTTGAGCCACCCGCTTTTCCACCGCCGCTTTGGTGCTGCCATCGGTCACAATGGTGGTCTTGTCTTTGGTGACAGTGATCTTGCGGGCCACCCCCATCATGTCCAGGGTGACCTTATCCAGCTTGATGCCAACATCCTCAGAGATGAGCTGCCCGCCGGTGAGAATGGCGATATCTTCCAGCATGGCTTTGCGCCGATCCCCAAAAGCCGGAGCCTTGACCGCCACCGCATTGAGCACCCCCCGCAGGCGGTTCACCACCAATGTGGCCAGAGCCTCTCCCTCCACATCCTCCGCAATGACCAGAAGAGGCCGACCCTCGCGGGCCACCCGCTCTAGGATGGGCACCAGATCTTGCAGGCTGGAGATCTTGTTGCTGGTAATCAGCAGATAAGCATTCTCATACTCGGCCACCATCCGCTCCGAGTCTGTGACGAAATAGGGGGAAATGTAGCCGCGGTCAAACTGCATCCCCTCCACCACGTCCAACTCGGTTTCCAGCGACTTGGATTCTTCGACCGTGATCACCCCATCTCGCCCTACAGCATCCATGGCCTTGGCGATCATCTCTCCCACTTCGCTGTCATTGCCAGCAGAGATAGTGGCTACTTCGGCGATGGTCTTACGGCCTTCCACAGCCTTGGCATGAGCTGCAATTTGCTCCACCAAGTAGGCAGTGGTCTTTTCAATGCCGCGCCGCAGAGCCACAGGGTTGGCGCCCGCCGAGATGTTTTTGAGCCCTTCCCGCACCATGCTTTGGGCCAGGATGGTGGCTGTGGTGGTACCATCTCCGGCCACATCGTTGGTCTTAGAGGCCACTTCCCGCATCAACTGGGCGCCTGTGTTCTCCAAAGGATCGGCCAACTCAATTTCCTTGGCAATCGTGACCCCGTCGTTGACGATTTGGGGGGCACCAAACTTCTTCTCCAAGACCACATTGCGTCCTTTGGGGCCAATCGTAACCTTGATTGCATCCGCCAGTTGGTTGATGCCCTGCTCCAATGCCTTGCGGGCCTCTTCTCTAAACAGAATCCGCTTTGCCATAGAATCCGCGATCCTCGTAAGTCTGACTGGGCTCCTACTTTGGGTACTGCCAGGCGGAGTGGGGTTCCCAGGAATCCTCCGGCTCGGCTAGCAGGGAGTTAGCACTCTAAACTCCCGAGTGCCAATCTAGCTCAAAGACGGGAGCCTGAGCAAGATGGGCAGATCCGGAGTCACGTTTTGGCTGACAGGGGGGAGAGGGCTAGGAGTTGCCGCCGATCAGGATGTCGGGAAACTGGGCCTGGGCTTCGCTGATGGGGCGGTTGCGCCCGCCGTTTTGCCAGTAGTTGATGAGTTCGGTGGCTCGGTTAAGCAGCTCGATGCGATCCACTTCGCTGATCCAAGTTTTGCTTTCCAGCTCAGCTTTAAGCTGCTCCCAAGCGTCATCCCGCGGCCAGAAAAAGTAGTGGGTGAGGGGGCTGCGGTTTTTGGCCACCACCTGATCGACGGCAATAGCCAAATCGTTTTCCAACCAGAGGGCTTTCAGGGCGAACTTCGGCAAGGCTCTCTTCTCCTTTGGGCTACTCAACGGACGATCCGATCCTAACCAGGCAGCCTTTCATTCTGACATATGTCCTGTCCATCGGCGGGCCGAGAGCCGGAAGATGGATACGGGCTCAGCCCTGTCTGGGGGCAAGGGGCCCTAGATCACAGAGGGCTGTTTCCCCTTTCAGTACCAAGTCCCGCAGGATGGCGGCGCTGATCGGGGCCAGCAACACTCCATTGCGATAATGGCCGGTGGCAATGAGCAGATTGGCGTAGCCAGGAGCCCAACCCAGGATGGGGGCGCGCTGTCCCACTGGTCGAGGCCGATGGCCGGCCCAATGCTCCAACAAAGTTGCTTCGGCCAAAGCCGGGCAGAGCCTGATGGCACGGGCCAACAGATCTTGTAGCGCCAGCAGCGTCGGCTCGGGATGGGGGGCCTGAAACTCCACTGTTGACCCCACCCACAGGGATCCATCGCCCAAAGGAACCAGATGCAGATCCGCGTCGGTGACCACGGGCCCCAGGGGGATCCCGGGAGCTCTGACCCGCAGGGCCTGACCTTTGACCGCTTGCAGCGGCACCTGCAGCCCCAGCTCTTTGGCCAGAGGAGAGCTGCCCAGACCTGCCGCCAGGATGACGTGCCCTGCCGAGAGGGTGAGAGCGGGCGTGTAAACCGTTTGCAGGCGAAAGGGGGGATCCGAGCTGCGCTGAATCTTCTGGACAGGCTGATGGAAGAAAAAGCGGGATCCCTTGCGTTGGGCTGCTTCCAAGAGAGCCTGGGTTAGGAGCTTGGGTTGGACTTGTCGATCCTGGGGAGAGTAGATGGCCGCCGCCAGGTCGCTGCGCAGGCCGGGCTGCAGGGATCCCACTTCGGCAGGGCTGAGCAGATCTAGGCGGTAACCTGCTTGTCGGCGGGCCGCCAGGGTCTCTTGCCAAGCTTCCACTTCCTCCTCCCTGAGGAGTTTGAGAATGCCGCGCCGATTGACGGGCAAACTCCGGCCCAGGTCTTCCTCCAGCCGCGCGATTAGGGGATCGAACAGCTCCAGGCTTTTTAGACGCAACTGCACCACCTCCCCGCTAGGCTGGCGGCTGCAGATCCCCATCAACACCCCCAGCGACGCGCCCGCGGCGCCTGAGGCCGGCTCCCCGGCATCCACTCCAATGACCGACAGCCCAGCTGTGGCCAATTCGTAGGCAATGGCACAGCCCACCACTCCACAGCCAATCACCAACGCATCACAGTTCAACAGCCCGACCCTCAACGGAGACGCTTTTCGTAGTGATACTCCACAGAGTTGCTGCGATCGTGCAATTCACGAATTTCCGGCAGACGCACATAGCCGAGCCGCTCATAAACCCGATGAGCCGTCGTGAAGCGAGTATCTGTCCACAGATGCAGAGAGTCCGCCTGCTGCTGCCGAGCCGCAAATTCGGCCTGTTCAATCAAACGCCGACCCAAACCCCGACCGCGCACTGCGGGCAGAGTGTAGAGTTTTTTCAGCTCCATGCGCCCAGGGATCCCATCGGGCACAAGGCCGACACAGCCGACCACTTGATCCTGATGCTGCGCCACCCAAAGGGATCCCCCCATCTCCGCGAAAGCTGTGGCAGGCTGAAGCAACTCCGGCACCTCTTCGATGTCCAATACACAGCCTGGATACTCCGCAAAGACCACTTGCAAAATGTGGAGCAGAGCCGCACTGTCCGAGTTTTCCGCAGGACGGATGTCGATCTGCATCGAGCAGCGAAGAAAAAGAAATCATCGTTAAGTAAAGCTTTCTCGATTGTACCTGGGCTTGCTCGAGGACTCTGTTTTCTCTGTTTCTCAGGGAGCAGAGGATCCCTGAGGTGAGCAGCTAAGATCGCTAGCATCCCCAACCCCATCTGCCCATGGATACTGAACTGCTGGTTCCCGACGTCGCCGACCTTGTGACGGAGGACGATACCCCGGTGGATAATTTCGCCTCCGAAAAGCAGCAGCGCCTCTTGACAGGGGCTCTCTACAGCGCTTTGCGCGGCAAAACCTTTTTAGCAGCGGCAAATGTAGGCATCTACACCGCCATCGGTCGGCCCCCGATTGTGCCGGATGTTTTTCTCAGCCTGGACGTCACGGTGCCGGAGCAATGGTGGGAGAAGCAAAACCGTTGCTACCTGCTCTGGCAATTTGACAAGCCGCCGGATGTGGTGATCGAGATCGTCTCCAACCGCGAAGGCGACGAGCTGGAAGGCAAGCTGAGCCGTTATGAGCAGATGCGAGTTAGCTACTACGCGGTCTTCGATCCCAATCATGAGCTGGGGCCAGAGGAGTTGCGCATTTTCGAACTGCGGGGCCGCCACTACGCGGAAATGACCGAGACCTGGCTAGAACAGGTGGGGCTGGGCCTGACGGTGTGGGAAGGCGTTTTTGAGGGGAAACAAGCTCGCTGGTTGCGCTGGTGTGATGCCCAAGGGCAGTTGCTGCTGACCGGCGATGAACGGGCTGAGTTGGAGCGGGAACGGGCCGAGCAAGAACGCCAAAGGGCGGAGCGAGAACATCAACGGGCGGAGCGTCTGGCGGCAAGATTGCGGGCTTTGGGTGAGGATCCCGATTTGGAGAGCTGAAGCCCAGGGATCCCTTTCAGCTAGAAATCGCAGGAGCCCCGCA
>NZ_JANSHS010000215.1:0-1941 GCF_047461695.1 Synechococcus sp. R6-7 | reverse complement strand
CAGACGCGCTAGACTTAGGATCTAGTGCCGCAAGGCGTAAGGGTTCAAGTCCCTTCGTCCGCATGAGAATCCCCTACTTCCCCAGCCCCTTTCCCCCAAGAGGGCAGAAGTTCCCCCGGTCAACAGCAATGCTGACTGCCTTACGGTCGCTCGCCAGCAAGCCTAGGAGAGCCAAGGTGACAAAGCAAGCTCTCCCGCCGGCTAAAAGCAGACAGGGACACATCTCCCAGGCTAGAAGGCTTCTCGGTCCGCCTGCAGAGAAACTGGACTGGGTTGCTGCCACGAAAACCTTGGCTCTAGGCCGGAAAGATCACCTGCAGAATTTGCTCGGGGGCAATCGACTCCACCTTCCCATCGGCCCCCTTGACCGCCCGAAACGGCCCCTCTGAAGGCAGCAGCCGCAGCGGGTCGGTGGGCCCAAACAACGCCACCAGCGGCGTCTGCACCGCCACCGCCAAATGCATGGGAGCGCTATCGGCGCACAACAGCAGCGTTGCCCCACCAATCAAGGCCGCCAGCTGCCCCAGCCGGACAGGACGGCTCACCGGCAGCTCCGGCAGTTGCGCCAGAAAGCCCTCCGCCAGCTGCTCATCCTCTGGCCCCACCACCAGCACCAACGGCAGCTCCGGCCGCTGCTCCCGAAAACCCTTGATGACCTTGACCCAGTTGGCAGAGGGATAGATCTTCTGAATTCCCTTCTCCTGCGACAGCTGGCTGGCCCCCGGATGCAACAGCACATAATCTTGAGCGGCATCCCCCAAAAGGCGCTTGCGTTCCTGCTCTGCCCACTCCAGGTCTGCTTTTTTCAGACGAATCTGGGGCAACCCCGCCGGCGCAGCAATGCCAAACCCCTGCACCAGGTCGTGGTACATCTGGGCCGCATACTGGGCTGGCTTCAGGGGCACCGGGTCGGTCAGCCAAGGTCGCCCCGGCCCCGGCGGCGCATAGCCCACCCGCTTGGGAATGCCGGTCAGCCACAACAACAGCTTGACCCCCAAGCTTCGGCCCAGGCTCAGCACCCCGTCATACTGCCGCTCCCGAATGCGCCCCAGCAGGTCGCTGAGATCCCCCAACGACAGCTGTTCTTTGAACGGAAAAGTCAGCACCCGACTCACCGAAGGACAAACCTCGTAGGCAGCCGCCGCCCGCGGCTCCACCAGCACCTCCAGCTCCGCCTCCGGGAAGCGCTGCCGCAAACTGGCCAGGGCGGGGAAAAACAAAATCTGGTCACCAATCCCCCCCGGCACCAGAGCCAAAAGGCGGGGGGCCAAAGGCGCTGTGCCGCCAACTGCTCGAGAAGCCACCTGCATAAAGCATCCTGTAGAAAGCGGTATCCAGGGATCCCTGGCTCAGGACATCCCGCGCTTACTCTATCTCAGATTGCAGACCTTCAGGACAGGCTGGGCAGACCGGTTCCAGCCCCCTGCTGGCCCAGAGCGTTGTCTACCCAGGCTCTCATCCGCGATGATGGGCTGTGGCCGCCACCTTCTGCAAAGGCAGCACCATGACGGAGGAGCCGATTCCGCTGCTGGATTTGACGGGGCAGTACCGCGCTTTGGCCGGGCTGTTGCAGCCGCAGCTGGAAGCGCTGCTGGCCTCTGGCCAGTACATCGGCGGGGCGGCGGTGCAGCGCTTTGAGGAGCAGTTTGCCCAGTTTTTGGGGGGTGGCTCTTTGGAGGCCGTCGGCTGCAATTCCGGCACCGATGCCCTGGTGCTGGCTTTGCAGGCTTTGGGCATCCAGGCGGGGGATGAGGTGCTCACCAGCGCCTTCAGTTTTTTTGCCTCGGCTGCCGCCATCAGCCGGGTGGGGGCGCGTCCGGTGTTTGTGGATGTGGATCCTGCTACCTTCAACTTGGACCCCCGACTGTTGGAAAAGAGCATCTCCTGCCGCACCAAGGCGGTGGTGGTGGTGCATTTGTTTGGGCAGGCGGCCAACATGAC
>NZ_JANSHS010000214.1:0-15928 GCF_047461695.1 Synechococcus sp. R6-7 | reverse complement strand
TCAGCAGTGTTCAGCGTAAATGTATCAGGGGATATGACGCTTTGCAAAGGGGATCAAACCCCGTACCATAGAGGAGCAGGTTTCTCCGTTTCTCTGTTTTCAATCCCCAGGACTCACCATGGTGCAGCCGTCAGCAACCTCTGGGCAGAAGCCGATTGTCATCGCCCCTTCAATTCTTTCGGCGGATTTCAGCCGCTTGGGAGAGGAAGTGCGGGCGGTGGATGAGGCGGGGGCCGACTGGATCCATGTGGATGTCATGGATGGCCGCTTTGTGCCCAACATCACCATCGGCCCGTTGGTGGTGGAAGCCCTGCGCCCGGTGACGGCCAAGCCCCTGGACGTCCACCTGATGATTGTAGAGCCGGAGAACTATGTGGCGGATTTTGCCAAGGCAGGGGCCGACATTATTTCCGTGCACGCAGAGTCCAGCTCCACCATTCACCTGCACCGCACCCTCAGCCAAATCAAGGATCTGGGCAAGCAAGCGGGCGTGGTGCTCAATCCGGCCAGCCCTTTGGAGCTGATCCAATACGTGCTGGAGCTGGTGGATCTGGTGCTGATCATGAGTGTCAACCCCGGATTTGGCGGCCAGAGCTTCATTCCAGCAGTGGTGCCCAAAATTCGCCAGTTACGGGCCATGTGTGATGAGCGCGGCCTGGATCCCTGGATCGAGGTGGATGGTGGCTTGAAGGGAAGCAACGCTTGGCAGGTGATCGAGGCAGGAGCCAATGCCATTGTGGCCGGTTCGGCAGTGTTCAAGGCCAAAGACTATGCAGAAGCCATTCGCAGCATTCGCAACAGCCGCCGTCCCGAGCTGGTGACAGTTTAAGGTGACAGTTCATTTTGAAGGAAACTGCTCCCTTACTGAAATCCGGCTTGACCCCAGCGCTGCGCTGAGCCAACTCCTCACGTGCCTTTAGCGCAAAGCAGCAGCCCCTTTCTGGGCAGCGTAAGGCCCCGTCCCGCTGTTGACGGCAGTTGTGCCCAGGCAATGGGGAGGCACATCGACGGAGGGGGGGATGATCGGCTGGGGCAAAGTGGGGCTGAAAAAAGTCTGACAAAAAGGCACGCGATTGCGCTGAATATCGGCAAGGTAGGGAGGAGGAATGGTGCCCAAATAGGCGCCCAGCACCTGCTGCTCGGGATCCTCTGGCAGTATTTGGTAATGCAACATCAGGCGATTATCGGGAAACCAGGCGCGGATAAGCCTTTGCAGGGCCTTCAAGTTGAAGCCCGGCTCTTCAGGGTTGCGAATCAGGTGCATTCCCGCCAGGCGCCCGCCGACAAAATAGGCTTGCACATAAAACCCACGGGCATAGATGGGGGGCTCCAAGGAGTTCTGAGATGAAGGGGAATCGGGCAGGTAAAGGGCTTCACCCCCAGGACGCAGTTGCCAGCGGCTCCAGCGGGGATCCTCCCGGTCGCTGGAAATGGTCTCCCAATTGTTGGCGCGGGCGTAGCTCAAGAAGCGCTCCTCGACCATGCCCAGATAGAGCATTTCCATTTGCAAGGGCAGCCGAGCCCGGGTTTGCAGCAGGGGCAGAGTGCGCACTTCTCCCTGCTTGAGCACCAAGGTCTCCCCCAGCGCCGGGCAAGGTTCCCACGCCAACAAAACTGTCAGGATCCCTGCCCCAACCGCCCGGCCAAGACAGCTAAGACCACGTCTTGCCGAAGCAAGCAGCAGAGGGGTGAGCATCTGTATCTGTAGAGGTAGCCTGAGCTGTGGGCAACTGCCGCCCAACCCAGTAGAAGCAGGGACGTAAGATGAGATCACCGAGAACCCCGAAAAGCCAGAAAAAAGGTGAAGCTAGAGTGCTCTGCACCGCTGACGCGATGGAAGCTCTATTGTAGCCAAAGAGCCAAAGCCTCTTGAAAATTTTAACCTGTTGCCTTGTGTGAATTTTCTTGCAGATCCTGAATGTCTCGAAACTAAGGTACTCCGCGCCGCTGACGCGAACGAAATGAGTGCAACTCTCGAGAACGGCATTCCCGCTGCAGCAGCTTCTGACCGGACAGAATGGCCGGGATTGATCGTCATTGCCGGCCCCACGGCCACCGGGAAATCTCGACAGGCGCTGCTTTTGGCCCAACGGCTGGGATCCCCGTTGTTGAATGCGGACTCTCGCCAGGTCTACCGCGAGTTCGACATCGGCACAGCCAAGCCTACCCCCGCCGAGCAGGCCCTTTGGCCCCACGAGCTGATTGACTTTGTGGATCCCCGCCACACCTACACGGTGGCCGAGTTTCAGCAGGCGGCCCAAGCCCGCATCGCCGAGGCCCATCGGCAGGGACAGACTCCCATCTTGGTGGGGGGCACCGGTCTCTACATCCAATCGGTGACTGCTGGCCTAGGGATCCCTGCTGTACCCCCGCAGCCCCAACTGAGAAGACAACTGGAAACTTGGCCCCCTGAGATCCGCTACGCCTGGCTGCAGCAGTTGGATCCCGTTGCCGCCCAGCACATTCATCCCCATGACGCAGTGCGCACGCTGCGTGCTTTGGAGATCGTTTACGCCACTGGGAAGCCGGCTTCCAGCCTACGGCGGGCTCATCCCCCCCATTACCCCATCTTGATCCTGGGGCTGCGCTGCCCAATGCCCCGTTTGGAACAACGCATTGCCCGGCGCACGGCGGAGATGATGGAGCGGGGGTGGATCGAGGAGGTGAAAACCCTGCGGGAGCGCTATGGGCCCCACCTGCCCCTTTTGAATACTTTGGGCTACGCGGAAATCGGCGCTTATCTGGAGGGGCGGATCCCGGAAGCCGAACTGCAGCCCCTGATTGTGAGGCGCACCCGCCAATTTGCCAAGCGGCAGATGACCTGGTTCCGGGCCCTGCCAGGGATCCAGTGGCTGGACTGCGAAGCTGAGGATTTGCCGGAGCAGATCTGGAAGCAGGTCAAGGCTTGGATGGCAGCTCCGACCACTGTTGAAACCAGTCCCGCCGCCGCTGAGCATCGGCCTTGCGATCCGTAAGGATCTCCAACACCCGCACCCCTTGGGCAGGCAAGGGATCCAAAGCTTGGGCCAGCTCCTGCCAGCTTTCTACCCGCCGGTGGGGAATGCCGTGGGCTTGGCAGAGGAGGGCAAGATCCACCGACTGGGGAGTAGCAAAGTAGGGCTCAAAGGGCGGATCTGGCCCTTGACGGCCCACTTCAGCAATGGGCAGCAGCTCGAAAATCCCACCCCCCTGGTTGTTGATGAGGAGAATGGTCAGGGATCCCTGCAGGTGAGGGCCAAGCCGCAGGCCGCCGCAGTCGTGCAAAAAGGCCAGATCCCCGGTTAGCAGCACCGTTGGGCGTTTGTGAGAGCCGTGGGCCACCCCAAGGGCGGTAGAGAGAATGCCATCGATGCCGTTGGTGCCGCGGTTGAAGTAGGGCCGGATGCGGCGGTCGTTGGGGGGCCAAAACCACTCCACATCCCGCACCGGCGTGCTGTTGGCAATAAACAGCGGAGTCTCTGGGGGCAAGTGGTGGGCCAGCCACCAGGCAACCTTGCCTTCAAACCACTCCGATAGGTCAGTCATGGCCTGGTCTAGGGCAGCACGGATTTGTGCTTCCGCTGTCAGCCAGCCCTGCAGAAAAGTTGTTTGCTTGGCCGGTGCTTCTGGGATCCCGGCGACCCACTCCTCTACGGCGAAAGGCAAGTGGGTGGTGGGGTTGTGCAGGGGATCCCCATTGTCGGGACGGGGATCCAACCGCCAAACGCGGGGAGCAACCTTGGCCAGGGTTTGCCGCAGCGCTTTGCTGGTGGGCAGGGATCCCAGTTGGATGACTTGCTGCGGCCAAAGCTGGGGATCATCCCGCTGCAGGATGAGGTCGTAGGTGGTGATGAGATAGGGGTTGAGGGAAGCGTAGTTGCGCAGGGGAGAGAGCCCCTCGGCCAGAACCGGCCAGCCCAAAGCCGTCGCCAAACGGGCCACTGCCTCCACATAGCGCTGGGGATCCAGCGGTTGAGCCGGCCCCGCCAAGATCACCCCCCGCTCACAGCCGCGCCACTCCTGCCAAAAAGAAGCTGTCTCCGTCTGCAGAGGGCTCCGCACCGCCTGGAAGGAAGAGCCGGTGCATGGCGGAACAACTCCACGAAAAAAGGTCTTCTCAAACTCCGGATCTTCCTGCAAATGAATCAAAGGCGCAGTGCTGCCGTCAGCAATGGGAGCCAAGGGATCCCGGAAAGGCACATTTAAATGCACCGGGCCGGGAAAAGGGTAAAGGGTGCGCTCCCAGGCGTGAACCAGGGTCTGGCGCAAGTAGGCCAGGGCTTCTGGAGCCGCGCTGGGCAGGGCCAACTCCGCCTGCCAGTTGGGGTAATGGCCGTAGAGCTTCACCTGGTCAATCGCTTGGCCGGCGCGGCAGTGGCGCAGCTCCGGGGGCCGATCCGCCGTCAAAACCAAAAGCGGCCAGCCACTTTCTGCCGCCTCGATGAGAGCTGGGAAAAAGTGAGCGCCAGCGCTGCCGGAAGTACACACCAGGGGAATGGGCCGCCGGGTTTGCTGGGCCAATCCCAGCGCAAAAAAGGCTGCCGACCGCTCATCCAGCACCGGGATCGCCTCGATGTCGGGGTGCTGGGCCAGGGCGTAGGTCAGGGGGGCTGAGCGGGATCCCGGACACACCACCGCCAAACGGCAACCCAGCCGACTCAAGGTTTCGGCCAATAGGGATCCCCAGAGGGTGTTGAGGTTGCGCCAGTCCAGCCGCCTTGGCAGGACAAAGTTTTCACCGGTCACAGCGGAGACAAGGTGTTGAGATCGAATCGGGATCCCGGCGGCAAAAAGTGAATGCGGGCATTGTGCAGCCGAAAATACTCATCCGCCGCCGCCTCCTGAACGGTCGAGTACAGTTGCGTCCCGTCCACAATCGTCACCGTCCCCAAGCCGATCACCTCCATCACATCGTCGGCCTGGATCACCACCGCCGTATTCTCATCAATGCCGATACCCAAACATTGGGGGTAGTGGGCCACCGCCGTGACCAGCCGCACCAGGCGATTGCGCTGATGGAAATGTTGATCGATGATGACGCGAGGCAAAAGGCCCAAGCCCGTCTTCACCGTTACAATTGCCGGCGTGGGCGGTTCCCCGCTGTAGCCGCGGGAGATCATCTGCTGCCCCAACGCAGAAGCTCCGGCGCTGGTTCCGGCAATTACCGTCTGCCCCCGCTGCCACTGCTGTCGAATGGCCTCCATCAGCTCGCTGTGGGCCAGCACCTCCGCCAGCCGCTCCTGATCCCCACCCGTAAAGTAGATGCCGGTGGAGAAGCGGATTTTCTCAACGTTATCGGGATCCCTCGCCTCCATCGGGCTGCGGATATCTAGAACTTGGAGGCTGGCCGCCCCCATCTGCTGAAAAATGTTGGCGTAGATCTCCCCCAGCACCGCCGGGATTCCAGAAGCCGCGGGCACGATGGTGATGTGGGCAGACTTTCCCCCCGCTCGGCGGAAGAACTCCCAAAGGATGTGGCGCTCATTTTCCTTATCCTCTGCTCCCCCGACGGCGATGATGTCGGAACGGGCGGTGATGGGATCCTTCACAGTAGGGCGGCTCAGGGGTTGGGCGTCGTTTGTCGGCGTGGAAGGAACTCCGTTCCACTCCAGCTCACGGTGGGCAGCAGAAACATCAGGCAAATGGGGCATGGAGCGCGAGGAAGATTAAAATGAGCACATTTCACTTTCACTATGCTACGGCTTGGGATTCGGTTTGGCGCAGCTCAATTCCAGATTTCACGGAAGAGTCAGGGGTTGGTTAGGGGTCTCAAAAGGGGGAATAATGTTCATAAGAACACCCCTCGTCTCGTCCTTCGGTTCACCCAGCAGGAGCATCCATGGCCAGAAAACCCGACGGATATCTTGTCCACATCATGCTGGAAGGTGGACAAACCATGCAGGTACGGGTCAAAGAAGCCAGAGAATACACCGAGCTGATCAACAACCTCATGGTGGGCGGCGAAGAGTTCATCACCTTGCCCAAGCAAATGGACAATGAGTACATGATCGTGCGTCCTCAACGGGTGTCCGGCGTGTCGGTGGAGGCGATCTACGCTTCCAGCGTTGGCATCGACCTATGAAATTGGGGATCCCTTGCCCAAAGAACGGAATAGCTGGGGATCCCAATACAAAACCCCCGCCACCAGAGCAGGGGCTGCCAGAGGGCTAGACCCTGAAGGGCCTAGAATCCATGGCGTTGGTAGGTCACCCTTGTGGAGGCAAGATCACCTTGTCGATCACGTGGATGACACCGTTGGAAGCTTCAATGTCGGCTGTTACCACATTGGCATCGTTGACCTTGACACCATCAGCCAAAGAGATTTCCACAGGGGATCCCTCGACCGTAACCACTTCCCCAGCTTCCAAAGAGGTGGAGAGAACTTTGCCGGGCACTGCATGGTAAGTGAGAAATCGAAAAAAGTCCCCGAAAAAGATGTTTCTACTGCCCCAAGATGCTTTCTTACAAAGGCTGCGGGGGTATCTTCCACTAAGGTTAGATTTGCAACAATCATCGCAGGGTGGTGGTGAGCAATCCAAAACAGGCTGAAAAAGGATCCCTTGAGGCTGAGGGATCAGTTACGTTTGTCTACATCTATAGTCATTCTGATTCAAACTAAAACGCTGCACCCACACCTGAAGCGTTGAATGCGCGGGGCTGGAAGACTTTTCTTGGTAGCTCAGGCGTCTCACTCTAACCTGAAACGACTGTACTGTTTTGTTTGCTCGAGCTGTCTATCCAGCGGCAGCACAAAAAATAACACCCTCACGGTGCCGAGCAAAGGGATAAATGAGTTAACGAGCTCGTAATAATCCTGGCAGTTGTGCTTACTCTTCTTCCGGCTCGAAGTCTTCGTCGTAGTCGTCCCCGATCAAATCGTCGATATCGTCGATGTCTTCTTCCAAAATCATCTCAGGGACCTCAATGGGCTGCTCGATCAACCGGCCCTCTTTGCGCAACCAGTCAAGAATGGAGAGGCTGCTAGGAGAGGGCACCACCGTTGGCGGCTGATCGCGGGGCTCTTCGCGCAGAGAGGGATTGTGGTAGTACATGCCGTACGGAAAAAGGGCAGTTATCGACGAGGAATGAACTCGGCTTGGATTGATCTCCTCTCAACCGAGGGACGCGGGCTTTCCATCGATATATCCCTCAGTTTAGCCTATGCCTGCCACTCCTGCAAAAAGCGGTGCAGCACCCGCTCCAGTTCAACAGCCCGCGCTGCCTTGAACAGCAGCCGATCCCCGGCTTGCACGTGATGGAGCAAGATTTCCAGCAGTTCGGATACCTCCTCGCAGCGTTCTGTCTGGGCTGCTGGTTTTTGGTCGAGCAGCGGTTGCATTTCTCCTTCGGGATCCAAGAGCAAGATCCGATCCAGCCCCAGAGGGGCAGCCGCCCGACCCACCTCTGCATAGAGCTGAGGCGCATGCTCTCCCAACTCCCGCATCGGGCCGAGAATGGCCCAGCGCCGTTTTCCCGGGGTTTGGGCCAGCAGGTGTAGAGCCGCGATCATCGCTTCCGGCGAGGCGTTGTAGGTTTCGTCCCAGATTTCCACATCTCCTGCCAGCTTGAGATGGCGGTTGCGCCCCTCCAGAGGGGTAGGCAAAGCAATGGGTTCTCGGAGCCGCTCCCAATCCAGCCCCAAGCTGCACAGAGCAGCCAGCACTCCCATCCAGTTGAGGGCATGGTGTCTTCCCGGCAAGGGCACCGGCAGCGTTAGGCCCTCCACAGTTACCGTTTGGGCTTGGGGATCCCATTCTCCCCGTAAGTCCCCCCGATCCAGACCATAGGTAAGGGTTTGTCCCGACCACAGGCTGGCGGCGGTAGACAACAGCAAGGGATCTTCTCCATTCAGCAGAGCCACCCCCTGCCCTAGCTCCTGCAGCAGCTCGCACTTGGCAGCAGCAATGGCCGCGCGGGATCCCAGTCTGCCGATGTGGGCGGTGCCAATATGGGTGATCAAGGCGTGGGTGGGCTGAGCCATCTGAGCCAGGCGGCGAATTTCTCCGGGGCCTCGCATGGCCATTTCCAGAACCACAAACTGATGCTCCGGTCGCATCTGGAGCAGGGTTTGAGCAACCCCGATGTCGTTGTTGTGGTTGGCTTCAGTTTTGAGAACTGTGCCGTAGCGGGATAGGGCAGCCGCCAGCATTTCCTTGGTGGTGGTTTTGCCTGCTGAGCCCGTGATGGCTACTACGGAGGGGGGAAACTGCTCCCGCCAGCCTCTGGCAATGCGCTGGTAGGCAGCTAGGGTATCTGAGACTTGAAAATGGGGCCCAGCCACCGGACGCTGGCTGATGACGGCAACGGCCCCCCTTGCCAAAGCTTGTGGAATAAAGTTGTGTCCATCAAACCGTTCCCCCCGCAGCGCCACAAAGACTGACCCCGGCTGCAATTGGCGGCTGTCGGTGCAAATGGCTTGGACGGGAAGACCCAACAAATGGGGATCCCCCTGCAGGGGAGTTTGCAGCAGGTCAGCCACAGTTCGTAAGGTCAGCATCGGGCAGAAACTCCAATTCGCCTACAGCCTCTTCGTCTATGGTCATTTCAGACCCGATTGAGACATTTCCCAAGCGCTCCCCCTCACCCCCAGCCCCTCTCCCAGGGGGAGAGGGGAGTTGGGGATAGCTGTACAGCTTTTTTCAGCGTTGTTTACCACAGCCAGTGTCAATCAATCTCTTGCGTGGGAAGGCTCCCGCTTGGCTACGGAACTCCCATGAAGTCGGAAAAAGCTGTAAACCCAGTTCCTGGGCAACGCCAATACACGACTGGGTATAGGAAGTTGTCAGCTGGGTTGCAGCGTTTCGATCCCAGTCGGGAGGGCGATGATTGCCTCTTTGGCCATGCCGATGAACAGGCCATGTTCCACAACCCCCACCGTCCCCTTGAGTTGATCGGCGATCTTGGCAGGATCCGCCATGGGGCCGAATTGGCAGTCGAGGATGTAGTGCTGCTCGTCCGTCAAGTAGGGATCCCCGTTGGCATTCCGCCGTAAGGTGGCTGTGCACCCCAGAGCCTCTACCCGCGCCAAGGTGGTTTTCCAGCCAAAGCGCACCACCTCTACCGGCACCGGGAAGCGAATGCCCAACTGCGGGACTTTTTTAGAGGCATCGGCGATGATGATCAGCTCGGCAGCGCTGGCCTCCACCAATTTTTCCCGCAACAGGGCCCCTCCTGCCCCTTTGATCAGGTTCAGGGATCCCACTTCAATCTCGTCGGCCCCATCGATGGCCAGATCCAGGCGCGGCTGCTCTTCTAGGGTAGCCAGCGGGATCCCCAGGGAGCGGGCCTGTTCAGCCGTGCGCTCGGAGGTGGGCACACCGAGGATCTGCAGACCCTCGCTTTGCATCCGCTCTGCTAGGGCGCTGACAGCAAAGGCGGCTGTGGATCCCGTGCCCAGCCCCACCACCATTCCCGACTGCACCTTTTGAACTGCAGCCCGGGCTGCCGCCTGTTTCAGCTCATCTAAAGACTCGGTCCCGCTGCCGCCAAGGGTAGTCATTCCCAGCTCCTCTCCCGTGGATGAAGATCCTACCAAAGTGCTTTGCACCGCTACCGCCCGCTCCAGCTAAAACCCTCCGGCGCTGCCACCACTCGACCGAAGAGATCATAGGGCTCGGCGTGGGTGATCTGCACCGGCACCAGGGATCCCAGAGAGCCCTCCCCACGCACGTACACCACCCCGTCCACTTCGGGGGCAAAGCGAGGGGAGCGGCCAATCCACTCGCCGGTTCTGGGGTTTTCCTGCTCCAAAAGTACAGGTACCACTCGGCCCACCTGCTCGCGGTTGCGGCGGAAGGCAATGCCTTGCTGCAGTTGCATTAGACGGGCGCGGCGCTCTTGTTTGACAGCCTCTGGAACCTGATGGGGGAGGTGGTAGGCAGGGGTGCCCTCTTCGGGAGAAAAGGTAAACACCCCCACATGGTCAAACTGATGGCGCTGGACAAAGTCTAGTAGATGCTGGAAGTGCTCCTCCGTCTCCCCAGGAAAGCCGACGATAAAGCTGGTGCGCAGCACGGCATTGGGCAACGCCTGGCGCAGCCGCTCGATCACCCGGTCGTTGACCTGCCCTTGCCAGGGGCGATTCATGGCCTTGAGGATCTCAGGATGGCTGTGCTGTAAAGGCAGATCCAGGTAAGGCAGGAAATTGGCGGTCTCTTGAATGGCCTCCACCACGGCGGGGGTAATGCCCGTGGGGTAGGCGTAGAGCATGCGGATCCAGGGAATGGGGATCTGGCCCAGGGCGCGGATAAGCTCAGCCAAGCGCGGCTCCCCGTAGAGATCGATCCCGTAGTGGGTGGTGATCTGGGAAATTAAAATCAGCTCCTGCACCCCCTCTTCGGCCAGTTGTTCTGCTTCCCGTAGGATCGACTCGATGGAGCGGGAGCGTTGGTTGCCCCGCAAGTGGGGAATGATGCAGAAGGAGCAGCGGTAATCACAGCCCTCGGCTACCCGTAGGTAGGCCACAGGCGCATGGGTGGTGCGATAGCGAGGTACGGTCTCGTCGGCAATGTAATCCAAGCTGGAAGTAACGGCATTGACCCGCTCTCCCCGCTCCGCCCGCTCGATCACCTGGACGATCTGGTGGTAGTCGCCGGTACCTACCAAGGCCACGGCCTCTGGGATCTCCTGCAGCAGCTCCTCCTGGAAGTGCTGCGCCAGGCAGCCGGCAATGATGATCTTTTTGCCTTGTACCGCCAGCTCCATCAGGGTACTGACCGACTCCCGTCGCGCTGCCTCGATGAAGCTACAGGTGTTGACAATCACATAGTTAGCGCTCTCTTCGTCCCCATCCACCCGGTAGCCCGCTTGGGCCAGCAGGCCCAGCATGTGCTCGGTGTCCACCCGGTTTTTCTCGCAGCCCAGGTGTAAAACGGCAACCGACGCCTTTGTACGCTGCACCGCTGTTCGCGTAAGCGGGACGGAGTCCTTAACGGATGGGAAACTGGAGACGGTCGCTTCTAACCCATTCATGGACTGAGCATCAAAAAGGGGGCGGCTTGCCAGAGGCTTATCTATTCTAGTTGAGGGCCGCATCAGCGTTGCGGAGCAATAGAGCCGTAGCCACGGCCAACGCGGTGGCCGCCCAACTGTAGGGCTCCCCGCCAGCCGCCGTCGAAAACAGAGGTGCCCGTCCGTAGCCCCGCAGTCGCAGCGCCTGATAGGTGCGCTCGGAGCGCTCGTAGCTGCGCACCAACAGGGTGCCCACCGAAGCAGCCAGGAAGGGTAGGTCTTGCCTCAAAGCCGGCCCAGGACGCCACAGGGATCCCCGCGGTCGCCAACCCCTCAGCCGGGCTGCCCGTTGCATCTGCTGCCACTGAGCGGCCACCTCCTGCAAATAGCGCTGGGTGAGCCAGGCCAGTTCCAGCAGGAGGTCTGGGATCCCCAGGGCCCGCAACGCTGCCAACAGTTCCGATGTGGGGGTGGTCTCCAGCAGCAGCATCGTGAGGGCAAATAGGGCCAGCCCTCTCCCCCCAATGCGAAGCGCCATCTGCAGCCCCTCCCAACGCAGAGCCAGGGATCCCCAGCGCCACAGGATGGTTTCCCCCGCCCAGAAGGGTAGGATCCCCATCAACCCTGCCACCAACAGCCCTGGGGCTGCCAGCCGCCTCAGCCCGAGGCTCCAAGGCAATCCCGACAGGCTCCACAGTCCAGCCACCAGCGCCCAGATGAGCGGCAAGAGGGCCAGGCACCTCACCGAGGCGAAAGCCGCCATCAGCGCCATCAGGCCCAGCACCTTGGGCAGAGGTTGCCACCGGTGCAGCCAGGAAAGGGGTTTGGAGGGGTGAGGATGGGATTGTTGACCGCGCCAGCAGCAAGGGATCCCTGAGCCGGCTTCATCTCTTGCCATACTCTCCCAGCAGCGCCGGTTGTACCCGCTGCAAAAACAGCACCACCCAACTGGCGAACAACCCCTCCACCACCATCAGGGGGATGTGGGCCACCACCAAGCTCCCAAGAGCCAGACGACCGGCTTCTGTGGAGAGGATCCCGCTGCCAGCGTCAACCACAGCAGCCATGACCACCCCGTAAAACAACAGCACTGCTAGACCCACCCCAACCGCTCCCGCCAAGAAGGCAGACACTCCGGCCCCCATCACCCGACGGCCTGCCCGAAAAATCCCACCGGCCAGGAGCGCCGGGATCCCCATAATGGCGGCGTTGATGCCCAATGTGGTCAGGCCCCCATGGCCAAAGGCCACCGCCTGAAAAAACAAGCCCACCACAATGGCCGGATAGGCCAAAGCCCCCAACATCAGACCCATCAACCCATTCAGCACCAGATGCAGGCTGGCCGGGGGAAAGGGCAGGTGAATGGAAGAGGCCACAAAAAAGACAGCCGTGAGCAAAGCCGCTTTGGGCAACTGATGGCGGGGATCCCGTTCCCACCAAGGACATTGCTCCGCAACGCTGGCGCGACGGAGAAGCCGCAAGCTGTAGCTGGTGATCAGGGCGGTGATGCCATAACCCCCTAGCCAAAGCGGTGCTGGCAAAATGCCATCGCTGATGTGCATGGCCAGTCCTACTCCAGAGCAGAGGAGCCAGCCTGGGAGCCTGAGATTCCTGACCCTGGAGATCCCGAAACCGGTGGGCTCTCCACCGCTGCGTAACCAGATTGACGGGGCCTGGAGAAGAACAGAGCTGTGCCCAGACAGCCCCAAATGACACAGGCGGCCATAACCCCCCGCTGCAAAGGCCCAAAGGGTGGGGAAGCGCTGGGGATCCCTTCTGTCTGAGGGAACTCCTCGCCCACCGGCACGTTGACCAACACCCCATGCCCCGCCTGGCGAATCCGCACCTGCCAGAGGCCCGTCAGGTTGGGATCCGGCTGCAGCAGAAATCGTCCCCGCGCATCCGTCTGTCCCTCCTGCCAAGGGGTAGTGGGATCCGTTGGCGCAAATACCGTCACCCGGGCGGATCCCATCGGTTCCCCAGAATCGTAGCGGGCCTCGATCTCAAAAGCGGGAACAGCCCGAAGAGAGGCTTCCACCCCATGGGCCCAAGCCGGAGCAGGCTCAAGCAAGCCAAGAAGCAGTAGCAAGCAAGAACGAGAAAGGATCCAGGGTCTTGGTCTGTCCATGGGCGGCGAAGATGGGGTCAGCAACTGCTTGATCTCCAGGAGATCAGAGGCAAGAACTCTGCCCTCCTAGCACTGAAAGCAGATCCCCCGACGCACTTCACCATTGCTCCGCACTGCCAGCACAGTCGCGTAAACAAGCTGCAGCCCCAGCATAGCTTGGCATCGGTACTGTTCTACCGAAACACAGCCTTCCCGGTCGTCACAATCCCCCACCGGGGCATCTGTATGGCTACTCCTGCGCTAAATTCCCCGCCCGCACCCAACCTTCCTGCCCATTCTGACGGCGAATGCGCTGCCAACGGCCATCTTCGCTGAGGCCCAGCACCGTCACCACCTCGTTCATGGGCACACCACCAATGTAGGTTCCCTCCCGCTCTGGAGTGGCCCGCAGCGCCAGGCCAATGGGCTCGATCACCCGTCCCCGCTCACCTGGGGAAACCACTGCTGCCGTGGGGGGTCGAGTCGGCAAAGGAGTTAATTCAGGGTTGGGTTCAACTGTGGGAGCTGGAGAAGTTGAGGCTGAAACACCATCCACAGGGCCCAAATTGCCGGCGCGCACCCAGCCCTCTTGTCCGTTCAACTCCCGCCGCACCCGTTGCCAACGACCATCGGCGCTGTACTCCAACACCGTCACCGTTTCCCCCACCACAATTCCCCCTTGGTAGGCTCCATCGGCAGAGGGTTGGCTGCGGATGGCCAGGCCAATGGGCTCGATCACCCGCCCACGGCTGCCGGGGGGAAATCCCTCAGGGTCAACAGTGCCTGCAGCAGGGCCAGAGGGGGGAGAGGGAAAACTGGCTGGGCGGGGCAAGGGATCCAAGCGCACCGCCTGCGGAAATTGAGGCGGGGCAGGGGGGGCCAACATGGGGGCGACGAGCTGCCACAACTGCCAAGCCAAGGCGGCCAGAGCCCCAACCGAGACACTCACCACCACCAAGGTGCCCAAGGGAAAACCGCCAGAAGCAGGAGAAGAACGGCCTCGCATCGGGTAGTTAGCCATCCGAAATACCTTCCCGCAATGCTGCAGGCAAGAATCCGCAGAGAAGATGGGATCCCCGTCAAAACCGGGGATTTACGAAAGCCAGAGCACGACTGCTGCGCAACGCTGACGTGATTGCATCCCAATGTATCGTGTTCCGCAGCGCTCTTGCTAGGCCTGTGCAGAGGAATCGCAACGCTGACGGGGCGACGCGACCCCAGAGGGCAAGGGCGTCGGAGATTAGCTTCTACTTATTGGTGTTGGTGAACTTATTCTGCCAGTCGGTCGTCAAAATCTCTCGGCCAAATACCCATCCTGCCAGAAGGAGGGGCAATGCCAAGCCCAGAAAGCCAAAAAGACTGACCACCTGAGCCACTTGCCGCTGGGCTTGTTTTCTCCTGGGATCCGGGATGTTGTTGGCAGCCAGCACCACTTTAGAACAAAAAGCCACCACCACCGCCCCCACCGGCCCCAAAACCAAAGAGGGCCACAGCCAAGCCGCCACTTGCGAGAATGCGTAGGCTCCGGTGAATGGGATAATCACGAAACAAGCCAGCTCCAGGATCCCCCACGTGAAGAGGGCCAACCAGACATCTTTGCGGAAGACTTCATCGGGATTGGTGTACATAAGCCTCCGGGATAAACTGCCACCTGCCACACTAAAGCGAGACTTTGAGACAGGAACAGCAGCGTCACAGCTTCCAGATTAACTCCAGGTGCTAAGGATCTTGCTTGACGGATCCTCCTTACGCTACTTTTCCCCTTGGGCAATTCAGTTAAGATAATGCCCAAGATTCTTGGATAAGCCTCCGTTAATTTGGAGAGAAGGGCAGCCTTGACAAGGATGAACTCCCCCTGTGACCCCATACGTAAAGACTTGAAATAAGATTTAAGTGTTCAATCACTCATGAATTGCCTGCGCCTGTGGCCCTTTCCAGCCGAGGTTGGGGTCAAGCTTGCCCTGTTGAGAGGGCTCTTTATTCACCCGCGAGCCGAGGGCCCATCGCCTCTGCACGATTGTTGCCCATGAGCTGCCGAAGGGATCCCCACACCCCAACGCCCTGCAACCTTATCTCCTGCTGACTTCGAGAGTGCCAAGCTGCCATGTCACGCATCCTCATCATCGATGATGATCCCAGCATTTGTGCTCTACTGCAGCGGTACTTGCAGCGGCAGGGGTATTCGGTTGAGGTGGCGATGACGGGGGCCGAGGGCTTACAGCAGTTGCGCGCTTTTCAGCCGGCCTTGGTAATTTTGGATCTGAACTTGCCGGATGTGAGCGGCTACGATCTCTGCCAGCAAATGCAAAAAGAGACCGGCGTGTACGTGTTGATGTTGACCAGCCGCGTCAGCCCTGCTGATAAGTTGCACGGATTCCAGTTGGGGGCAGATGACTACCTGACCAAGCCCTTCAGCCTGCCGGAGTTACAGGCGCGAGTGCAAGCCATTCTGCGGCGGCAACGTATGAAGACCGAAATGGCCAGCGCGCCGGTCTTGACCTTTGCCTCTTTGGTAATCGACCCGGAAACCCGAGCAGTCATCCGCGAGCAGCGCCTGATCAACTTAACAGCACTGGAGTTCGATTTGCTCTATGCTATGGCTCGACATCCGGGGCGGGTTTGGCGACGGGCTGAGCTGATTCAAGAGGTGTGGGATTTTAACCACGAGGGAGATGAACGGGTGGTCGATGTCCACATCGGCCAAATTCGCAAGAAACTAGAGACTGATACCAGCCAACCGGAGTTGATCCGCACCGTGCGTGGAGTTGGCTACAAGTTTGAGCCCCCCGCTCCGAAGGAGGGATGGGGAGAGGAAAAACCTTAACCCCCAAATAACTCTGATACATTTACGCTGAACACTGTTGAACATCACTGTTCAACTATGCAGCGATA
>NZ_JANSHS010000213.1:0-6566 GCF_047461695.1 Synechococcus sp. R6-7 | reverse complement strand
CCCCTCCGATATTCAGGAGTATCTGGGCATTCTCCGCGCCCGCGTCGAGTCGGGGCAGAATGGGGCCACCTGGCAGCGCCGCTATGTCGCCCGGCATGGTAAAGATATGCAACAATTGACCTGTGCCTACTGGGAACGGCAGCGGCAAGGCCAACCGGTACACACCTGGGATCTCAGCTAGGGCTCTCTCCACAGCCGGTTGTACCAGCGGTGGGCCACCGCGGCGGCAGGACGGATCCCTGGCCCGCATCTCGAGTGGGCAAACTCTCTCTCAGATGGCCTTGTTGCGACCCGAGCTACCGCAGCGAAACGGTTCATTCGCGACCAAGGACTTCGTTGGACTTCTGCTCCCTCCTACCCCAGGGAGAGAGGCCAGAAGCCAGAAGTTTGAGTCGAGCCTCTTAGCCCAAACAGTATGCTCACCGTTCTCGATCATCTACCGGATCAACTGCTGGATCTAGAGGCCCATCAGCTTTACGACCGATTGGGTGGGCCGACCCTCATCCATCTGCCGGGGCGACGGGATCCGGCCCTGTTTGTCTCCGTGCTGCTGCACGGCAACGAAACCACCGGTTGGCAGGCGGTGCGACAGCTTCTCCGCCGCTACAGTCCTCTGCACCGCTGCCGCGAGCGGGAATTGCCCCGCTCCCTTTCCCTCTTCATCGGCAATGTTCAGGCAGCCCGTCAAGGACAACGGCGGCTGGACGGCCAACCGGACTACAACCGCATTTGGGGCTCCGGCTCCACCCCCGAACATGCCATGGCCCAGGCCGTCCTGCAGCAAATGCAGCAGCGGGGCGTTTTTGCCAGCGTCGATATCCACAACAACACGGGCACCAACCCCCACTACGCCTGTGTCAATCACCTGGATGCCCCTACCCTGCACCTGGCCACCTTGTTTGGGCGCACCGTTCTCTATTTCACCAGGCCAGAAGGGGTACAGAGCATGGCCTTCGGGCGCTTCTGCCCGGCGGTGACCCTGGAATGCGGCAAGCCGGATCAGCCCCACGGCACCCAGCATGCCTACGAATTTCTGGAAGCCTGCCTTCACCTGTCGGCGATCCCGCAGCGCCCTGTCTTCCGCCAAGATATCGACCTCTTCCACAGCGTCGCCATTGTCAAAATCCCGGATCAGGTGAGCTTCAGCTTTGGGGAAGAGGATGGCAACCAAGAGGGATCCCCCTCCCACATCCGCTTCCCGCCGGATTTGGATCTCCTCAATTTTCGGGAGCTTCCCCCCCACACCCCCATTGGCTGGACGAACAACGGCTTCCACCTGGAGGTGCAAGACGAGCAGGGCCAAAATGTGGCGGATCGCTTTTTCTATGCCTGCAATGGAGAAATTCGCACCAGCGTGCCCATCATGCCGGGCATGCTCACCCTCAACAGCCGCATCATCCGCCAAGACTGCCTCTGCTACCTGATGGAGCGCTACCCCCTGGTGGGCTGAGCCGAGCTGCCAATTTCCCCGAGGGGATCCCCAAACCAGAACAGGTGGTGCTCCCCACCCCTGCAATAACAGACTCCCCGCTGGCCGCTGTACCCGTCCGCCGAGGGATGGTGAGTACGCTAACGTGGGACAGAGCGACCCCTGCAAGCCCTATCCTGAAAACTGCCAACGGCACGCTGAGCCCACGGGATCCCTATGTTGCGCCTGCTGCGGATCGAGAACTTTGCCCTGATCGAGCAATTGGAGATCCCCTTTCGAGCGGGGCTAAACGTGCTCACCGGAGAAACCGGGGCCGGCAAATCCATCATCCTCGATGCGCTGGATGCAGCTCTAGGAGGTACAGCTCGGGCTCTGCGAACTGGCAGCGAACGAGGTCTGGTGGAAGCGATCTTCAGTCCTAATCCTGAACTGCAAGCCTGGCTAGAACAAGAGCACATCGACCCCCTAGAGGAGGGCCTGGTTTGTAGTCGCGAGCTGGTGTTGCGCAACGGCAAGCTCACCAGTCGCCTGCGGGTGAATGGGGTGCTGGTGAACAAAGCCCAGATGCTCAGCCTGCGGGCCAAATTGGTGGAGATCACCGCCCAGGGGCAAACCGTTCAAATCCAATCTCCCCAAACCCAGCGCCGTTGGCTGGACGACTTTGGCGGCGAAGAGTTGTTGCGAACACGGGCAGAAGTGGCTGCCCTTTACCAAACCTGGAACCATCTGAAAACAGAGGTGGAATCCCGCCGGCAAAGCCAACAACTGCGCCTGCAACGGCTAGACCTGCTGGAGTTTCAAGCGCAAGAGCTGGCCGCCCTGCGCCTGGAGGATCCCGACGAAATGGCCAAGCTGGAGCGGGAACGGGAGCGCCTGGCCCACCGCGTGGAACTGCAACAGCAAAGCTACGCAGCTCACCAATTGCTCTATCAAAACGACAGCGGCTCACCGGCCATCGCCGATCTGTTGGGCCAGGTAGAACGGTTGCTCCAGGCCATGACCCAGCGGGATCCCGACCTAGCCCCTCTGGCGGAAATGGTCAGCAGCGCTCTCATTCAGGTGGAGGAGGTGGGGCGGGAGCTGGTTCGCTACGGCGAGACGCTGGAGGCGGATCCCGGTCGGTTGAACAAAATTGAACGGCGCCTGGCACAACTCAGACAAGCCTGCCGCAAATACGGCCCGACCTTGGCTGAGGTGATGGCCCATGCGGAGCGGGTGCAGACGGAGTTGGCCCAACTGCGAGGAGACAACACCGACCTAGAGGAATTGCAGGTGCGGCTGGACAAAGCTGCCCAAGACCTGGAGCGCCATTGCCAGGTGCTCTCTCAACTGCGGCAACAAGCGGCCTGTCAACTGGAAAAGGCCCTCATAGAAGAGCTCAGGCCGCTGGGGATGAGCGCAGTGCAATTCCAGGTGCAGATCCAACCCGGCCCCCCGACAGCAGAGGGGGTGGATCAGGTGAGCTTTTGGATCAGCCCCAACCCGGGTGAGCCTCTTCAGCCCTTGGCCAGCATCGCCTCCGGCGGCGAGATGAGCCGTTTTCTGCTGGCCTTGAAAGCCGTATTCAGCCGCATCGATCCGGTGGCCACCATGGTTTTCGACGAGATCGATACCGGCGTGTCGGGCAAAGTGGCGCAAGCCATCGCCACCAAGCTGCACAGCATCGCCCGAGATCACCAGATCCTCTGCGTCACCCACCAACCCCTGATCGCTGCCTTGGCGGATCACCACCTGCGGGTTCACAAGGTGGTGCACCAAAAACGAACTTCTGTGCGGGTGGAGCTTTTGGGAGAACGGGAACGCCGCGAAGAACTGGCCCAACTCACTGCCGGTCACTCTGCCCAAGAAGCGATGACGTTTGTGGAGGCTCTTCTCAACCAAGCAGCTCAACTGCGCAAGCAGCAACTGGCCAGCCCCGCTTGACCCTCCTCTCCTTATTGTTTTGAGTGAGGGGAGGGGGGTGAGGGCCTCACCCGCCCAAGAACAGCTCCAGCACCTCAGGATTGTTCAACAAGTTGGGGCCGGTATCCTCAAAGCGGTTTTCTCCCGTGGACAAGACATAGCCCCAGTCCGCCATCTTCAGGGCCTGCTTGGCATTTTGCTCCACCATGAGGATGCTGATGCCAAGACGGTTGATCTCTCGCAGGAGGGCGAAGGTCTGTTCTATATACAGCGGCGACAGGCCGGCGGTCGGCTCATCCAGCAACAGCAACTGCGGCTCCACCATCAACGCTCGCCCCATGGCCAGCATCTGCCGTTGTCCACCCGATAGGGATCCCGCCGCTTGGCGTCGTTTCTCTTTCAGGGGTGGAAACAGCTCATAAACCCGCTCCAGTTGGGCGGCAGGGTTGTCGCGTCGGATGAAGGCCCCCATCTCCAGGTTCTCTTGCACGGTGAGGGAAGGGAAGACATTGTTGGTCTGGGGCACAAAGCCGATTCCCCGTCGCACCAGTTGCTCAGCGGGCAGGTGGGTGATGTCGGATCCCTGAAACAGCACTCGGCCTGAGCGGATGGTGGCCAAGCCAAATAAGGATTTCAGCACTGTCGATTTGCCGGATCCATTGGGGCCGATGATCACCACAATTTGCCCGGGGTTCACCTTCAGGTGGATCCCTTTGAGGATGTCCACCCCCCGGTAGCCGCTGTAGAGATCTTGGATGTCCAGCAAAGGGGTCATGAGAGGGATCCCTCCGAAGGCAGAGGGGAGGGTTGGGGTGGGTTTAGGGAGTCGGCCAGTGCCACAGATCCCAAATAGGCCTCCCGCACGGCTGGGTTTTGTTTGATCTCCTCCATGGATCCCTGGGTGAGAACCTTGCCGGCAGCCATGACCACCACGTGGTCGCAGAGACGGGTCACCAGATCCAGATCGTGCTCGATGATGCAGAAGGTGCAGCCGCGCTCGCGGTTGAGATACTCGATAAAACGCATCAAATCCGCCAGCAGAGTGCGGTTGACGCCGGCCCCCGGTTCATCCAGCAGGATCACCCGCGCATCGGTCATCAAGGTACGTCCCAGTTCCAGGAGTTTTTTTTGCCCGCCGGAAAGGGTGATGGCCAGTTGATCCCGCAGATGGATCAGGTTCAGCCGTTCCAGAACCTCTTCCGCCCGAGCTTGCAGGTTGCGTTCTTGTCGTTGCACCCGCCGCCAACCGAACCAAGTGGCGAACAGGTTTTCCCCTATCTGGTTGGGGGGAACCACCATCAAGTTCTCCAAGACGGTCATGCGGCCAAACTCCCGCGGGATCTGAAAGGTGCGCACCAGCCCTCGACGGAACAGATGGTGAGGGGGCAGGCCGGTGATGTCTTCCCCATCTAGCCAGATGCGCCCGCTGCTGGGCCGAATAAACCCGGCGATGATGTTAAAGAGCGTGGTCTTCCCTGCCCCATTCGGGCCGATCAAGCCCGTAATCCGACCGGTTTCGATGCGGAAGGAACAGTGATCCACCGCGCTAATGCCGCCAAACCGCTTGGAGATGTCGTCGATAACAATCACGCCGCTGCCTTGGGAAAACCCCGCCGACCGATGAGTTCAGTATTTCTCAAAATATAATGAGCCCAATGGCCGAGTTTGCCCATTATCCTTCCTGGATTCCTACAGGGGCAACTGCCTTTGGAGGCCGCAGCCAGCCCTACAGCAGCCAAGGAACGGGCGAGATCCTGAGTCTGGCCCGCCTGTTTCCCGGAGCCATCTTTTCTTGAGGGAGTGGGGAACGCTTTGAGGTGAGCCAACGTCTGACTGCTACGGTTCAACACTTGCTTGACTTTTGGGATCTGAGTTCTACTTTCTCTTCCCTCACAGGAGGTTGTCGGCTATGTCTCGCATGAATAAACTCACCCGACGGGCCTTTGCAGCGGCGGCTGCCCTGACGGCGGCTGCTCTTGCCACCACTCTGCTGCCCAGCACGGCTCAGCAGGCAACTCAAGGGCCGGTCAAAATTGGGGCTTTAATGTCTCTCACCGGGGATCTGCAGGCCTTCGGGGAAAACTGCCTCAAAGGGATCAAGCTGGCGATTGACCAAATCAACGCCGCCGGTGGCATTTTGGGATCCCCTGCCCAAGTGGTCGAAGCGGATGACCAGACGTCGGCTCAGCCGGCTATCGACGCAGCTCAACGGTTGGTCACCGTGGAGAAGGTGGCCGGCATCATCGGCGCCTTGGGCAGTGGCATCACCATTCCGGTGGCCACGACGGTCACGGTTCCCAATCGGATCCCGCAAATTTCCCCCGCTTCCACCGCTCCTACCATTACCACTCTGGAGGACAACGATTTTCTGTTTCGCACAGTTCCTTCCGATGCCTATCAAGGGGTAGCCCTGGCCCAGATCACCCGTGAAGAGAAGCTGGAGCGCCTGGCCATCATCTACATCAATAACGACTATGGCCAGGGCCTGGCCGACAGCTTTAAGACGGCTTTTGAAAAGCGGGGCGGCACCATCACCAAGTCGGTTCCCTACGAGCCCGGCAAGGCTTCCTATCGCAGTGAGCTGACCCAACTGAAGGAAGGGGATCCCCAGGCATTGGTGCTGATTGGCTACCCCGAAAACGGTGTGGTCATTTTGCGGCAAGCTTTGGAAGAAGGGCTGTTTGACCGCTTTGTCTTCACCGATGGCATGCGCTCTCCCGATGTGGCAGCCCAGGTGGGAGCCGAAAAGCTAGAGGGATCCATCGGCGTTTCGCCTCAGGCCCTCACCGATAGCAAGGCTTACCAAATCTTTGCCGAAGCCTACAAAGCTGCCTACGGGGAGCTGCCCCCCACCCCCTACATCGACACCGCCTACGATGCCGCTTTTGTCCTGGCTCTGGCCATTCAGAAAGCCGGCAGCACCGACGGCACCGCTGTTCGAGATGCCTTGCGGGAAGTGGCCAATCCGCCTGGCACCGAGATCCTGCCCGGAGAGTGGGCCAAGGCGGTGGAGCTGATCGGCAAAGGGGAAGACATCTTCTACACCGGCGCCTCTGGATCCATCAACTTCGATGAGAATGGGGAGGTGGCCGGCACCTTTGCCCACTGGACTTTCCAAGGGGGGAAGGTGGTGGATCTGAAGGTGTTTGAGCCGGAGAGCTGATTTTCCCCTGCGGCTCCTGAGTGGGGGTCGGTTTCTCCTTCTGAGCATGCCTCTAACCCCCAAAACCCTGAA
>NZ_JANSHS010000212.1:0-4560 GCF_047461695.1 Synechococcus sp. R6-7 | reverse complement strand
CCCGGATTTGGCCAGGGTGCAAAAGGGGGGCCACCAAGTCTAGATAAAGCTGGTAGCCAATCACCACCTCAGCTTGGGCTAAAGCCAGGCGGGCGGCCAAGGTCAATTGAGCGGGATCGCCGGGGCCGGTGCCGATAAGCCACAGATGGCCACTGCGAGGGGAATATTCCCGGGCAGCGCGGGCAATGGCCAGGGTACAGGCCCCTTCGGTTTTCGAGGTGAAGACCTGCTTGGGGCAGAGGAGGGTTGCTCCCCCAAAGGGCTCTACCTTCTCCGCAACACAGGATGGCCTCTCAGGAACCTTGTCACCTCTTCCCCAAGTCTGACAAGTCTGAGCTGCCAAGAGGGCAGCCGCCTCCGCTACCGAGGGAGTGCCCACCGCCTGCCGAACGGCCTCCGAAGGGTGGGGAACCGGGATCCCAGCCAAAGCCTCTGCCGGGAAAAACTCAATGGGCCAGCCATAGGCTTGGGCCAGCTCCAAAAGACCCGGCTCGTCTTGCTTGAGCTCTAGGGTGGCCAGGCCGGCAATGGCCTCGAACGCCAGCCCCTGGGCCTGCAGCAGGCGGCGCAGGGATCCCTCTAGCCAAGCGCGGGTGGTGCCCCGCTCGCAGCCCACCCCCACCCACAGCACCCGCGGATGCCAGTGCACTGTCGGGATCCCCGTGGGAGGGGAGAGGTATTCCCCAATCCAGATCTGGGCAACGGGATGGGGAGGAGAGGAGGCCACTAGGGGATGATCTGCCGGCCAAGCTTGTCGCCAAAGCCGCGTGCCGCAGGTCTGGTGAACGGCCACCGGCTCTCCCCGCGTCAAGGCGGCTGCCACCCCGTTCCAATCTCCAGCGCCCCGCCGCCAGCCGTAGGGATCCCCCAGCAAATCCAAAGGCGGGATCCCCAGCCCTGCAGAAGCAGAGGTGAGAACCGGCTGGGCCCCCAAAGCAGCAGCCACCTGTCGGGCCAGGGCATCGGCTCCCCCCACATGTCCGCCGCACAGGCTAATGGCCCAGCGACCGGCTTCGTCCACCACCACCACCGCCGGATCCCGCTGCTTATCCTGCAGGAGAGGGGCAATGAGCCGCACCACCGAGCCGGCAGCCAGGATGAAAAGACAGCCCTGCACCTGGGGCCAGGTTTGGGCAACGGCTTCTGCTAGGGAGCCTGGCGCTGTGGGATGGCTGGGATCCCCGTAGGCTTGCCAGGGGGAGGGCAGCCCCTGCGGGTCAGCTTTGCTCCAGCAGCTCACCTCCTTGCCCAAGAGCGGGATCAGAGAGTTGGCCAACCGGCGGGCGCGCGGGCTGGGGGCAAACAGAGCAAGCTTCATCGAGCGTGGGCCAAGGCCAGGATTCTCCCCGGATCCTATACTGGACATAGAGCCACCCGCGAAGGGACAAGTGCCGATGGTCATCCCACCTGGACTGATGCTGCCCCTAATCCCCCTGGAGGTTTTGCTCTCCACGAAGGGGCTGATGTTTTTGCTGCTATCGGCCTATGGGGGGGCCATGTGGACATTTTTAAGTGGCGCTCCCCGTGTCCACACCATCATCGTGCCGGACTTGGAGCAGGCCAGAGGGTTTTACGAGAAGGTGTTGAAACTGCCGGAAGCGGAGCTGCCCCTGCAGTACTACTACGGCTACGAGCAAAGCATGGTCGGCTACAGCCTAGGATCCGCTTACTTTCCAGGGGATATTGGCCTCAGTCCCCGCTTCGATGCCAAAGCCCGTCCCACCTCTGGGCCCACCCAATTGGATACCCCCGGACTTTGGTACCAACTCTCCGACAATGTTCAATTGCACGTGATCCCTGGCTCTACAGATCCCTATGCGGGGTCCGGTTCCTACGGCAACGCCTCTAGGCCTAGCTCCTCATCTGCTTCTGCTTACGGGACTGTACCGGCAGCGGGCCGCAGCAGCGGCGTTCGCTATCGCCATGTCAGCTATGAGCGGGAGTCCCTTAAGGCCCTTCTGAAGCGAATCAACAAACAAGGGATCCGCAACAGCATTCGCTCCGAGAAGCCCTTCGTCTTTTGGGTGCGGGATCACCAGGGTCAGATTATCGAATTTGCCGAACTGAAAGGCTGACGGGATCCCCTAAGATTGGTAAAGGAAAGCCAAAAGTCGGCGGTGGGGAGACGCCAACGGATGAAACGGGTGCTGCTGCTGGTGCTGTGTTTGCTGTGGCTCGGGGTGTGGGGCGGCCAGCCGGCCGTGGCTCTATCGCGGGCCAAAGACAATCCGGTGGTGAGCGTGCAATCCCCAGCCAAGGACTTCATCACCACCGAGTCGGGATTGCAATACTACGATATTGCTCAAGGCAGTGGGCCTTCGCCTCAGCCGGGGCAAACGGTGGTGGTGAACTACGTGGGCAAACTACAGGATGGCACCATCTTCGATAGCTCCTACAGGCGCAATCAGCCTTTTATCTTCACCTACGGAGTAGGGCAGGTGATCCGTGGCTGGGAGGAAGGGCTGGCCACCATGCGAGTGGGGGGCAAGCGGTACTTGCGCATTCCGCCGGAGTTGGCCTATGGCAGCCGCGGCGCCGGCGGCGTGATCCCCCCCAACGCCACCCTGGACTTTGAAGTGGAACTCCTAAGCATTCAGTAGGCTGGAACGGTGCTTGAGGGATCCCCTGTGCCAGCCGTGCAGCCCGTCCCAGCAGAGAGATCTAAGGGATTTGATCCGGCCTCAGAGAAGTCTCAACTGCGCCAGCACTTTCGCCAGCTACGGCAGAGGTTGGACAGATCCCTTATCAGCCAGAAGATCGTGGCTCATTTGGCCTCTTGCCCCCAACTTTTGGCTGCCAAAACCATCCTGGCCTATGTGGCCTTCGGCTCCGAGGTGGACTTGGGATCCCTGTTTGTCCTTTTCCCGGAGAAGCAGTGGGGGATCCCCCGTTGTCTGCCGCGGCGGCAAATGCAGTGGCACCGCTACCAGCCGGCTGAGCTGATTCCCAATCGCCGGGGGCTACTGGAGCCCTCTCCCCACAGCAAAACCCTCGACCCCACCGAGGCGGATTTGATCCTGGTGCCTGCCCTGGCCTGCGATCGGTGGGGAAGGCGTTTGGGCTATGGCGGCGGCTATTACGACCGCTTTTTGGCCTCTCTGCCGGATCCCAGTGTGCCCAAGTGGGGCATTGTCCCCCAAGCCTGCCTACTGGAGCAGCCTCTACCTCAGGATCCTTGGGATCAGCGCCTGGATGGGATCCAAACCGAGGAGAGGTTCTACGAGACGGGGATCCCCTAGACTAAAGAGGGTGGGCCTTGGAGGAAAAACGATGAGCCAAGTTTGGAAGCCGGCGCAGTGGCTAACCCAAAAGCTGCGTCTTGTCTGCATGAGCTTTGGCTGTGTGGCATTGGCGGTGCTCTTGATGGGCTTTGGGGCGATCCCCCTGCAACTGAAGGATCTCCACGTCACCCCCTGTCCCGATACCCCCGAATACACCAACCTGGTGACCAGCAACGGCAACCCCATACCGGCCAGGTGCCTGTTCGTCGAAGGCACAGTGGTCAACCGCTCCAAAAATACCCTGCTGAACGCGGATGTCTTCGGTCGGCTTTACGATGCCAACGGCAACGAGGTTCTGCCGGAGCGTACCCGCCTGGGGGCCATTGCAGAAGTTCCTCCCGGCGAGAGCCCTTTTTCAATTCGCATCTCGGTGCCCATAACCAGCCCCCTGCCCCTCACCCTGGAGCAATTCAAGGCCAGCGGCTTCAGCGGTACCGTGCGCCGATGAGGTCCAAAGCTGGCGGCTGAACTCCACCTGGGTGGGGCGCTCAGGCAAATGGAGCTGGGCAACCACAGGCGGGGTTTGGGCGATCAGCCGGCCCCGGCGGAAGACATACAGGCAAGCTGGTTTCAGGCGAATGGCTTCGACGGCATCGGCGGCCTGGAGCACCACCAGATCGGCGTAGCAGCCGGGTTCCAGGCCGTAGCCTTCCAACCCCAGAATGCGGGCCGGGTTTTCTGTTACCGCCAAAAAACACTGGCGCATCTGCTCATAGCCAGTCAGTTGGGCGGCGTGGATGGCCATGTGGGCCACCTCCAGCATGTTGCCGCTGCCCAAAGGGTACCAGGGATCCATCACGCAATCCTGGCCAAAGGCTACCGTCAAGCCTGCGTCCATCAGCTCGGGCACCCGGGTCAGCCCCCGCCGCTTGGGGTAGGTGTCGTGGCGACCTTGGATGACCATATTGACCAGCGGGTTGGCGATCACCCCCAGCTCTGCCTCGGCCATCAGGGGAATGAGTTTGCTCACGTAGGCGTTGTCCATTGAGTGCATCGAGGTGAGGTGGGAGGCGGCTACCCGCCCCTGCAAGCCCAGCCGCAGCGTTTCGTAGGCCAAGGTTTCCACATGGCGCGAAAGCGGATCGTCGGTCTCGTCGCAGTGCAGATCCACCCGCAGGCCGCGCGCCGCAGCAATCTCGCACAGGGCCCGCACCGAAGCTGCTCCCTCGGCCATCGTCCGCTCGAAGTGGGGGATCCCGCCCACCACCTCCACCCCCAAATCCAGAGCCTTCTCCAGAAGCTGCACCGCCCCTGGCGAGCGATAGTAGCCATCCTGGGG
>NZ_JANSHS010000211.1:0-5251 GCF_047461695.1 Synechococcus sp. R6-7 | reverse complement strand
CCGATACCCCTCCAGAAGAGATCACCCCATCGGCGGAGGCCAGGGCCTGCTGGACGACCTGCCGCAACACCTGGAGCCGATCCGGCACGATGCCCAACTGGATCGGGATCCCACCCGCTGCCTTGACCAGAGCCGCCAGGCCGTACTGGTTGGAATCCACGACCTGCCCCGGCCCCGGCACCTGCTGGATGGGCACTAGCTCATCCCCTGTCGAGAACAGGGCTACCCGGGGCTGACGAAAAACCGGCACCATCGCCTGTCGGATGGCGGCCAAAACGGCTAGCTCCGCTCCGCCCAAAGCCTGCCCTGCCGGCAGGAGGGGATCCCCCTGGCGGGCAAAGTCTCCCTGAGGCCGGACAAATTGGCCCCGCTGCGGACGCTGCAAGAGGCGAACGGTTCCTGGCGAAGGTTGCTGCGTGTATTCCTGCATCACCACGGTGTCCGCACCGCTGGGCAAGAGGGAGCCGGTGTAGAGACGCACCGCTTGTCCAGGCTGGAGCTCTCGGGTGGGTGCCTTTCCGGCGGGGAGAGTCTCAATCACCTGCAGCTCACAAGGGATCCCCGCTTGCACATCTTCATGGCGCACGGCATAGCCATCCATACTGGAGGTGGGATGGGCCGGAAAGTCCTGGGGGCTATACACAGTTTGGCTGAGAACGCGGCCTTGGGCGGATCCCAGCTCCACCCACTCTGGGCCCAGCGGCTGAACCGCCTGCAAAATCAGGGCTTCTGCTTCGGCCACCGGCAGCATCACGGCTTTTACAACCCCCTTCTCCAACACCTTATCTTCAGCATCCAGAAGTCGGTTCCGCCAAGGCCATTAAAAACAACTTAAACTGCGGACAGCGGCCATCAATTCCGACCTTGGCATGAGAAGTGTATGACCAGGATCCCACCAAGCCCCAGAGCTGGCAAGAAGTCGCAGCAAGTTGCCCATTGGGAGCTGCAGCTCTTTCGAATTCGGGATCCCGGTCTTGCTGGGGAGATGGGGATCCCGGCAGCGTTGCAGCCGGCCACAGGCTATCTGGCTGCCGCGGCTGCGGAAGCTGGATACTGGTCACGTAGCGGGCGTAGCCTTAGGACGACTGAGCCACCGGATAGCTTAAGTGCAGCAAGCGAGGTGTCTATGTTAAATGCCGCCGTCATCCTCACGATCTTCCTTGGCTTCTGGGGAGTCGTGGTTAAGCGCAACCTCATTATGAAGATCCTGTCTATGGATGTCATGAGCACCGGGGTCATCGCCTTCTTCGTGATCTGGGCAGCCCGGAGCGGTGTGTTCACCCCCATCTACAAACCCTGGCGCGAGCTGGACTATGCCGACCCGGTGCCTCAGGGGATCATCCTCACGGCCATCGTCATCGGCCTGTCGGTACAAGCCTTGATGTTGGTGGGGGTGATGAAGCTCTCCCGCAATCATCCCACCCTCGAAGTCGAGAGCATCGAACAGGCACTCGCGTCAGGGGCGCGGAGCACTTTTACCGATGACTGAGCTGACGCTGGTGTGGGTGGCATTGCCCTTTCTGCTGGCCTTCACAACCTACTTGATGCCAGCCCTAACCCGTCCCAGCCTGGTGGGGATGGCTGCGCTGACGGTGGTCTATGCGGTGCAGCAGGGGGGCTTGCCCGGCACAACCGCCACACCCCTGGAGCTACAGCTTTTGGATCACTTCGGGGTGACGCTGCGGATCGATGCCAATGTAGCAGCGATGCTCTTGGCCCACGGCCTGGTCACGCTGGGGGTGGCGCTGTATTTGGATAGACGCTTTGCGGGCAGCCGCTTTCTGGCCATGCAGCTACTGATCGTGCACGGTAGCGCCAACGCCGTCATCATCAGTGCTGACCTGATCAGCGTCTACGTTTCCCTGGAGGTGCTCAGCATCGGCGTGTTTTTGCTGCTGACCTATGGGCGGCGGGCTGAGGGCCAACCCACAGTGGAAGAAAATGCTCCGCACCGCGATCGCCAGCTCTGGGTGGGGCTGCGCTACCTTTTCATGAGCAATGTGGCCATGCTCTTCTACCTGATGGGCGCAATCCTGGTCTATGTGCGCACGGGATCCCTGGCGATGAGCAGTTTGGCTATGGCCGACCCCACGGCCTTGGCGCTGATTGCTGTGGGTCTTTTGGCCAAGGGGGCGATCTTCGTTGCCGGCCTGTGGCTGCCCCTCACCTACGTTACCGCGGATCCCGTTATCGCGGCGGTGCTCAGCGGTTTTACGACCAAAGCAGGAGCCATGGCTTTGGTGCGCTGCAGCCAGGCTTCGCCGGTCTTGGCCCAGGGGTTGCCCTACTTGAGCGCTGGTTCAGCCGTTTTCGGGATCCTACTGGCCTTGATGGGGAGCACGCCCCAGCACCTTCTCGCCTGGAGCTCGGTATCGCAGATGGGATTTGTGATTGCTGCCCCTCAGTGGGCGGGTTTGTATGGCCTTGCCCATGGGTTGGCGAAGCCCCTGTTGTTTGTTGGAACGAGCGTGAGCCATCGCTGGCGGTGGCCGATGCTGCTCTTGGGGACGGCTTCCCTGGCAGGGGTACCCGGCAGTTTGGGGTATGCGGCCAAGGCCCTCAGCTTGTCTGCTCTGGATCCCTGGCACGAGTGGCTGCTGGTGGGGGTTACCGTCGGCACCACTTGTTTAGGCGTGCGAGTGCTGCGGGCACCTGTTTCTCCAATGAAGGGGGCAACCACCTCTGCAACTCCTTGGCAAGATAAAGTGGCACTGGTGCTTTGGGGTGGGGGCTTGCTCTGGGGCTGGCTACCGGCGGCCTATGGCGCTGACAATCTTCTCAAGGCGCTCCTCAGTTTGGGCGTTGGGATCCCCCTAGGCTGGTTTTGGGAGCGGATCCCTTTGAAGGGAGGGTCGGTGAACGAAGGGCTGGAAGCAGTGGTGGGCGGCTTGAGCATAGTGTTGGTGCTGGTTTGGGCTCTGTTAGCTGTGGGGAACTATGGGACGCTACCCTGAGTTGGGTCTATTGGAGATCGGCCTGCGCCTCTTGATTTGGTTTCTGCTGACGGGCAATCTGAGCTGGGACAATGTGGCCATCGGGGTGGCGGCAACGTTGCTGCTGCCGCGCCAGGCTTCCGCACCGGTGCAATGGCGGGATTGGGGGCGAGTGCTCCAGGAAATTCTTCTCGCCATCCCAAGAGCCTACTGGGAAGCCTTCGAGATGATCCTCAAGCCCCACACTGTTGAGGAAGTTGTATACAAACAAACCCTGCCCAACCGTTCAGCAGGGCTGGTGTTTCTGGATATCTTTTTAATTACCTTCACGCCCAAAACCATCGTGCTCAATTGCAATGCCCAAGGCACTTATGAAGTCCATGTGCTCAAGCCGCGGGAGGACGTGTGAACCTACTGCTGTTTCTCCTGACCCTAACGCTGTGCTTGCCCCTGTATGCCGCTTGGCTGAAGGAAGATATTTGGCAGACGATGCTCGCCTTTGCCAGCTTGGCCACAAAGACGGCCATCCTGATTTTGGTGGTGTCGGTGGTGCGGGATGATTGGATGATCGGGATTGTGGGGGTTTTGATTTTGTCGGTGGGCAATGCGGCCTTAATGCTCTTGGCTCATGTACTGAAACGGCTGGAAATGCTTTAGAAAGGCCCTGGGGGTAGGTATGGAAGTCTGGGTGGAAGGTCTGAGCTATCTGTTGTTTGGGATTGGTGTGCTGTTTTGGTTGTGGGGAACGGCGCCGCTCCTTGGGGATCGCTCGATTTTATTTAAGCTGCACGGCCTTTCGGTGTCGGACACCCTGGGCTCTATGAGCATCATGCTGGGGCTGCTGTTGCGGATCCCACGGGAATGGCCCCTGTTGGTGTTGGCACTGATCTCCCTGGCTATTTGGAATACCATTCTGGGCTATGTGCTGGCGTTTTGCTCGCAGCGCAAGTCCCTGTAGGAGACCAGGATGGAAGAGACCCTGTTGCTGGTGATGGCGTTGCTTCTGCCCCTGACGGCAAGCTTGGTGGTGACTCAGACCAATCCCTACCACGCCTTGGTAATGCGAGGGATCCTGGGGACAATTGCCGCCTTGATCTACGCGCTGTTTGGGGCGGCGGATGTGGCTCTGACCGAGGCACTGGTGGGCACCATGCTTTCTATTACCCTCTACGCCATTGCGGTGCGCTCTTCGCTGAGTATGCGCCTGGGCGTTCTCGAAGGCAGCCCTGTGCTGGAGGCCAGTACCTCAGCAGCACGGCAGTTGTTACAGCAGATGCGCCAAGGGCTACAGCGGTATCACATGCGCTTGGAGTTGGCCGCCTATGGGAGTTCGGAGGCGTTGGTGGCTGCTCTTCGCAGCCGAGAGGTACACACCATTGCCCTTGAGCCCGGTGGAGAAGCAGCAGAGTATCGCCTGGTTACACGCGTACCCCGCCTGCAGGCCATTTTGGCGCAGCAAGCTCTGGCCGCTGAGGTGATGGCGACATGAAGTGGGTGTACGGGATAGCGGTGCTGCTGGCAGCCCTACAGCTCATTGTGGGCGAGGCGGGATCCGTTTCCCCCAATCGCGCAGCGGGCGTAGCTTTAGTCGAGGCAGTGGAGATTCTGGCCAGCGAAAGCGGTGTGCCCAACACGGTGACGGGTCTCATTCTGCGCAACCGCCTCTACGATACGGTCTTTGAAGTGGTGGTGTTTTCCACGGCAATTTTGGGCGCCCAATATCTGCTGGCGGATGAGCAGCCGACAGCCAATGTAGCTCAATTTACCGATATTCCCTCGATTGTGTTGGCGCGAGTGGGAGCCACCATTTCGGCTTTGATCGCGGTGGAGCTGGCCATTCGAGGGCACCTGACGCCGGGCGGGGGCTTTGCTGCCGGGGTGGCGGGGGGGACGGCCATTGGCTTGGTGGCGATCACCGCCTCTTCCGCCTGGATGGAGGCCATCTACAAACGGTGGCGGGCTGCGATGTGGGAGAAGCTGTCGGTGGTGGCGTTTATCGGGGTGGCCGTGGTGGCTCTGGCCGGCTGGGAATTGCCTAGAGGGGAGTTGGGGGATCTGTTTAGCGGCGGTTGGATCCCGATTCTTAACATTTTGGTAGCCATCAAGGTGGCGCTGGGATCCTGGGCGGCAGTTTTGATCTTTATTCGCTACCGCGGCTTGTTATGAGGGTCTAAATGGGTTAAAGAGAGGTACCCCTGTCCCGGCAAAATCACGGACATTGCGAGTAACCAGGGTAAGTCCGTAAACCAAGGCTGTAGCAGCCAGTTGTTTGTCAATCGCATTTTGAGAGTAAACTACCCGACACCCGCGCTACGCGC
>NZ_JANSHS010000210.1:0-8833 GCF_047461695.1 Synechococcus sp. R6-7 | reverse complement strand
CTTATTATTGACTAGAGTCATGCTCCCCTCTTCACGTTGGGAGAGGGGCCAGGGGTGAGGGCCCGTTAATCCAAGCGGCGGCCTGTCAAACGCACAAAAATGTCTTCTAAGTTGGCCGGGCGCACCATGAGGCCGGTTTTGTCAGGTTCAGCTTCCAACTGCCGCTGAGCTTCCGCCAAGCTGGGGAAAAAGGTGTACTCCACCTCCCGGCCAGGACAGGATCGCACCAGCAGGGCCTCTCCATACTTGGCCCGCAGTTGCTCGGTGCTGCCCAACTCGATCAACCTTCCCCCATCCATGATGCCGATGCGGTCGCACAGCTCTTCTGCCTCCTCCATGTAGTGGGTGGTAATCAGCAAGGTCATGCCCTGCCGATTGAGATCCCGCAAGATCTCCCACAACAGCCGCCGCGCCTGGGGATCCAACCCGACGGTGGGCTCGTCCAAAAACAAAATCTGGGGGCGATGCAGTAACGCCCTGGCCACCTGCAAGCGTCGTTTCATTCCCCCTGAGAGGGTTTTCACTTTGTCTTGCCGGCGATCCGCCAGCCGCACATACTCCAGCCATTCATCGATGCGTCGTTGCCGCTCCGGGTTGGAAATGTGGTGCATGCGGGCATGAAACTCCAGGCTTTCCCAAACGGTCAGCTCTGCCTCTAGGGTGATGGGCTGCAACACTACCCCAATCTGCCGCCGCACCGACACGGGATCCCGCACCACATCGTAGCCCCCCACCTGGATGGATCCCTGGCTGGGTCGGGTAAGGCTGGTGAGCATGCGAATGGTGGTGGATTTCCCGGCTCCGTTGGGCCCCAACAGGGCAAACACTTCCCCCTGGGGGATCTGCAGGCTCAAATCTTGAACGGCAACCTGCTGCCCAAAGCGTTTCCACACCCCCTGCATTTCCACCGCCACCGTCTTGGTTTGGGGCAAGGTTGGGGCCGTCGAAAGAGCTGTCACAGTCCGCTCCGGTAAAGTGTAAAGAAATCTTTATTCTCCAGCATACGCCAGCCGTGTCAGCAAGCTGCAGGTTCTATCAGGGATCCCTGCCCTTGGCAGTAGTTTATGCTATCCCTTCAAGTCTTCCGTGGCTGTGATCTCGTTCCCTGTGGTTTTTCTCTAAGCTCTGCAAATAGCATACATTGCACCTGAAGAGTGAGTTGCGTCCGCAGGGCAGGGCATGAGCGTACAGCAGATAGGGGAAGTTGTGCTAAATGGCTAGTGCTGTATTTGTACCTATGGGTAACAATAAAGACACAAGCTTGAGCGGTCTGGCTGTCAGACTGGGGCTTTCTTCTCAGTGAAGCGACCTCCCTCAGCGCCCACCGATACCCTCTACTAACCAATCTGAATCTGATCTGAGCAAAATGCAGAGCAAAGACCGGTTCGACCAAATTGACTTCCGGCTGGATCGCCTGGTTGGGGCTGTGTTGACCCTGGCCGAGGCCGTCAGCTTCGTCAAGGATGACCTGACCCATCTGAAAGCCATTGTTCAACAACAGGTGCTGATATCCCAGGAGCAGAGCACTTGGCTGGGAGAGTTAAAGGCAATATGTCAACAGCAAGCCGATACAGCTCGTCGCCAATCTGAGACGATTGAGCGCATTATTGCCCATCTCCTGCCCGCTCAGGATCCCAAGTCTTGAAGGATCAGAGGGCAACCTGGGGGCGTGCCACAATGGCAGCAGAGCTGAGGTTTTCCACCGTTGGAGTGCCAGGTTGCAGCAGCAGGACAGGGTTCTGTTGAGGCTGAGGAGCTGCTTGCTTTCTTTCGTTGCCGACGCTTGCCTTACCTGGATCGCTTTGGCCCTCAAGAGGCCAAGCTGCCGCCGGACAACCTGCTGGAGCAATGGCGGCGGGATCGCCAAACCCTGGCAGCCGCTGTGTTTGAGCAATTCCCCGGAGAACGGGTTGCGCCGGGCAATGAAGCTCTCTTGGCAGCCATGGCCGACGGGGCGGAGCGGATCTACGGCGGACGGATTGCCGCAGAGCTGTTTTGGCAACCGCAGGAAGATCTCAACTGTACTGCTGAGGCAGAGCTGTTGCAGCTTGCTTCTGAACCTGTCCCTCACTCCTCCTCTCCAAGGGATCCCATCCCTGCCCCAGAAGACTGCGAGATGGTGCCCGCTCTTGCGTTGCCGCCTGAAGCTGTTCCAGAGGGACGTTCAGTTTGGGTGAGCAGCTCCCTGGATCTGCTGATTCGGGATCCCACTCTCGTTGGCAGAAGTCGCCACGCCGCCCGATCCTCTTACCTGCCGGTTCATATTCGTATCGGCAAACGCCCCAAACCGGAATACGAATTGTTGCTGGCTTTGCAGGCAGAGTTGCTCGGATCCCTGCAGGGAAACGTTCCCAAGCGGGGCATTTTGATCCTGAAAGATGGGAAGTGGCACCCCGTCCACCTGAGCCGCCGACGAGCACAGGTGCGGCAATTGCTGCAGGAGTACCTGCACTCCCTCAACCAGCCGGAACCACCGCAGGTGTTCATGGCCCGCAGCCGCTGCCATCTTTGCCACTGGCGGGAGCATTGTCAGCAGTTGAACGCCGCCGCTCAACCCCTCAGCCTGCTGCCGGGCGTAACGGGATCCCGCTATCCCCTTTTGCAAGAGGCGGGGATCCACTCGATTGAAGCCCTGGCCAACGCTCAGTTGGATAGGTTGCAAGCCATTCCCAAGTTGGGATCCGGCGTGGCCCTGCAACTGCAGCTTCAAGCCCGTGCCACCCTCAGCCGGCAGCCTCTCTGGATTCAATCCCCCCCGGAAACCCTGCCCACCACACCCGTAGAGCTGTACTTCGATATCGAGGCGGATCCCCGCCACAACGTCGCCTATCTGCTGGGCCTGCTGGTGGTGGAGCAAGCCGAGGGGAAAAAGGTTGCGAGCTATCACAGTTGCCTGGCCGCCGAGCCGCGGGAAGAAAGGCAAGCTTGGGAGCAATTCTTGCAACTGGCACAACGCTATCCTGACGCTCCCATCTACCACTTTCACGGCTTTGAGGTGCAGACCTGCCGACGGCTGGGGGAGCAGTACCGCACGGATCCCCGACAAGTGCGCCAGTTGTTGCAGCGCTTTGTGGATTTACAGGCCTGGGTGCAACGCTCGGTGGTGTTACCGATTGAGAGCTATTCCCTGAAAAACATCGCCCGCTGGTTGGGGTTTCAATGGCGTCTGCCGGATGCCAATGGCGCCCAGTCCATTTACTGGTATAGCCAATGGCTGGAAACTCGGGAGCGCAGATATTTGGAGCACTCGCTCATCTACAACGAGGATGATTGTCGAGCTACCCATCGGCTAAAAGACTGGTTGTCCCAAAGTGGAGTTCTCCATCCGAATGAGTTGACGAAGGTGGTCTGTCCCCAGCCATGAATGCCGCAGCTTGCGCTGCCGGTCTTGTGGTCAATGGCTGAGGCTTCGTTTAGAATTAGACAGGCCCATTTAGTTCATTAAGGGGATCCCATGCTGTTGAAATCTCATGAATCTCCTCGCTATCAGGGCAGAAACCGTCGCGGTCGTGGGGGATCGGCACGTAAGCGCCAACTGGACAAACGGAACCGCGCCTTGATGCAACGATTACGACAACGAGAGCAAGCTCTCAACTCTCGATCTTCTCGGCAGGGGCAAGTTAACCCTGCCTTTTTTGTGCTTGCTTCTCCTTGGCCTGGCTACGGGGGATCCCGCTTGGCTGCCTGATCCGCCCATTTCTTTCATGGCATCGAAGAATCGAAGAGTTTGCTTCTTGCGCCTTCAAGACAAAGACTGCACCCCTGCCGATAGATGCGGGTTTTGGCTGCGGGGCTCTGGATAGGTGGGAAACTCTCGGTCAATAGCGTAAGCGGCTCAATTCCCGTCGCAGTCAGGATCGGGATGACAGGATTTGAACCTGCGGCCCTCTGCTCCCAAAGCAGATGCGCTACCAAGCTGCGCTACATCCCGGCCTAGCTTTTGTGATTATGCCAGATCCCCGCCTCTGATGCACACCCAAGCAGGGATCCCTCGCTCAAGGCAACAAGGGAAACAAACATTTGTCCAGGTCAGGACTTGAGCATCTTGGCCGGCATGACAATGAGGGTATTCCCCTGTCGCTCCACCACGTAGAGCTCCTGCCCGGCTTGGATTTCCAGGTTGGGAATGCTGCACTTGGCGTTCCAGGTGGAACCCAGATAAGAAACCCGCCCCCGTTCGCCTGGGGGAATGGGGGTGATTGCCCGCGCCTCGCGAGATTCCTCTACCTGAACCGATCCATGGGGCACCAGACGGCGGCTGAGGATAATCAACACCACCGATGCCCCAATCCAGGCGGCAAATTGCACCCAGATTGGCAAACCCAAATAGGCCAAAAGCCCTGCCAAGAGCGCCGCCAACCCCACCGAGCCGGCAACCAATTCTGGCAAAAACAATTCGGCAGAAATGAGGACTAACCCGATGACGATCCAAGGCCAAACCATAGAATCCAGGGATCCCACCAAATTCAGTATGGCTCAAAACCCCTGGATCCTCAGCAGGGATCCCTTGTCCTTAGGGAGACTGGTTGGGGCTTACCCGCCCAAGCGGTAGTTCTCCAAAAACTGCAGGGGATCCATCTCTTCCTGAGGGGAGCTTTTGGGTAGGTTCTTGGATTCGGCGATCCGCATCAAGGTCTCCCAGTCGGTGCTCATGACAAAGGCCACGGCTTGGCGAGCTGCCTCTCGGTGGGGGCAGTCCTCTCCCAAGACACAGCCATCTCGACAGAGGGTGGCGCAATCGTGCGCAGTGCTCCTGGGATCCGGGCCAGCCATGATGTCTTCCTCTCGGTGGGTTTCACGTTTTCTTTAGGATACCTGAAGAGAATCTTGCGCTTGCAGGAGATTTGGGTCAGGGCGGGTAGCTTGGATGAGGAGATGAGGCGACAAGACCTGTTCAAGCAAGAGGAGCCTTATGGAGTTTTCGCAATTGCAAGCGCTGGTGGATCGAGCGCTGGAAGACAAAAAGCTCACCCGCACAGAGGTGGATCAAATCGTCAACGCCATCCGGTCGGACGGCAAAATCTCCCCCGAAGAGATAGGCTTGCTGGAGTCCATTCGCGAAATGGTGCTCCGTCGGGAGATTCAGGTGGTGGAAACGGCAGATTGAGGGGCAGGGATCCCCTGTTGCAAGTAGAGGGTGACTTCGCTGCGGTTGTGAAACAGGTGGCGGGCCCTCACCAAGGGGAAGGCACTACCCAAGATCTCCAAACTTTGCCGCAGCACCCGCAGGCGGTGTTGGCGAGGTAACTTCAGGGTCATCACAGCTCTCCCCTGTGGCTGCAGATGGGGGGCAAAAGCCACCATCAGGCGGGCAGAAGCCGGGCCATCCATGCGCATGTCGTTGAGGATGAGGTGAAACCGGCCTGGGCCACGGGCCAAGTAGGCTTGGGCGCTGAGGCGATGGTGGCAGATCCCCGGATCTTGGCTGAGGCGCTCGTGCAAGTCCCCCGGATCCACTGCCGTGACCTGCTGGCCATATAGGCGCAAAATGCGCGACCATCCCCCCGGTGCTGCCCCCAGATCCAGAGCCTGTCCCCCCGGCACCAAGGGAATCTGAAACACCTGGATGGCCTCCAGCAGCTTAAACTCGGAGCGGCTGATTTGCTCTGGATCCCGCCGAAAGCGATGGATCCCACCGGCCCAGTTGGAGAGGTTCTGGGCAGCCAAGGATAGGCCCAGCCAAGCGCGAATGCCCATCGGTTGAGCCAGGATCACCACCGAGATCACCTGCTGTGGGTCTTTGACCTGCAGGGGGGATCCCACCGCTGCCATCACCTGTTCGGCCAGGGTTTCATTGACCTGGAAGGGCTTGAGATTCCGCTCCCCAAACAGGCGCGTCTGAACCGAAAAGCTGAGGGCGGGGTCAATGGCTGCCAACATTTCCCCATCAAGGCGCAATTCAACTAAGGATCCCTCGGCCAGCCGCCGTTCTTGGTGAATGGGGCAGATGTGGCGTAAAAAAATGGGCGGGTCAGCTTGCCAAGCCTCAGCCAGGTCAGCAAATGAGCGTTGGCTGCATACCCACACCAAGCCAGGTGCTTCCTTTAGCCGCTGCACGGCAGCCTCTGGATCCGCAGCTTCTATCTCCCGGATCGCCAAATCCATAAAATCCGGGTCGGCGCTGCCCAGCCATGTATGGGTATCAGGGGGGAGAGGATTGCTCAACGGGCCCGCTGCCAACGCACGTAGGGTAAAGAAGCGGCTACTTGCTGAATCTGGGCTTGAGCGGCCAGCAGTTGTCCTGTGGCGTCCCAGGTGCCCTGCACCAGCATTTGCCAGGCTCCTTGGGGGATCTCCACAGCAGCGGCGTTCTCCCCCCAGCACACCTGTTTGTTGGGCAGATCCAGCGTCAACTGGAGCTGGGGATTTTCCGCCACCGCCTTCTGCAGGGCTTGAATCACAGCCGGGGGTGCCGTAACACAAGGGATCCCTAGAGCCAAGCAGTTGCCGAAGAAGATCTCGGCAAAGCTTTCGCCAATGAGGGCGCGGATCCCCCACTTGGCCAGCGCTTGGGGCGCATGCTCCCGACTGGAGCCACAGCCAAAATTGGCATTGACCACAAGGATCTGGGCTCCCTGGTACTGGGGTTGATCGAAGGGGTGTTGGCCGGGATCCTGGGCGCGGTCGTCGGCAAACACGTGCTGGCCCAAGCCGTCGAAGGTGACGCACTTCAAAAAGCGGGCCGGAATAATTCGGTCGGTGTCGATGTCGTTGCCCAGCAGGGGGATCCCTCGGCCTGTGACGGTCAAAACTTCGCTTGACATAGGAACTTGATGAATTCTCCCAGAGAGGACTTCAGGGTATCGCAACGTTCGGCAAAACCCTGCCCAACGGCAAAGGAAAGCCGGCAAAAGGGGAAGGCTCAGCTCGGCTACCGGCGGTAAACCTGATTTTCCAAATTGCGCACCTGCCGCTCCAGCCGATCCAGCCGCCCGCGCAGCTCGTCCATTTCCGATTGGCGGGGCACGCCCAGATCCTGCAGGACGTTGCGCACCTGCCGCTGAACATAGGATTCAAAGTTGCTCTGCTCGGCTTTCACCTGGTTGAGCAGGTTGTTGATGACATTGGATGCCTCTTCTGGGTTGAGCTGCCCCTTCTGCACCAAGTCGTCGGCAGCCTTTCTCAACTGTTCTGCCAGCAGAGTGGTTGTGCCCACGCCCATTAGCAAGAGCTGACGTAAGATACTGTTGTTGTCCAATGCTGCCCTCCAGAGGACACTTCGCGAACGGTACGGGCCTCCATGACTACCCATTTTCCTCAGTTTGCCCTCAACTTCGCAACCGGCTCGGCCAGTTTCTCCCTTTCGCCTGAGGCGGCACAACAATGGCACAAGGCTCTGCAAATCCTCTTGGAGCGGCTCAAGATCCGTTCCCGACAGCAGCCTCAGGAGCCGGTTGAGTTTCGTTACCCTACTGAAGATTTCAGCTTGGAGATGTTCTGCAACCCCAACATCTGGGCTGGCCCCCACGCAGCCAAGGTGCTGGTGACTCTGAAAACCAAGGTGCTGCGCCTTTCCACCGAAGTGGAGTTCTCTCGCCTTCAAGAAGACCTCAGCCAATATCTGGAGTCCCTAACATGAGCGAAGATGCCCATGCTGCGGGAGAGGAGCCCGCGGCCATTACGGTGACGCAACTGCTGGACGAGCCGTCAGAGGGGATCCCCGGCCACTTGGAAGTGGTTGCCCTCACTTGGCACGACCGCCAGCGATCCCGGCAACGGCTGGTGAGCGACTGGGGCACCGAGATCCAGCTGATGCTGCCCCGCGGCACCCATCTTCACGATGGGGATCTGCTCTATGCGGATGCGCAGCGACACATTCGGGTCAGAGCCCAACCCGAACCGGTGCTCTTGATTCAACCTGAAAACCCCATCCAGATGGGCCAAGTGATTCATCAACTGGGCAACTGGCACCGCCCGGCCCACGTTTCCCCCCAAGGGCAGATCCTGGCGCTGGCCGATGATCCCCTGCAGGACTGGCTGGCCCACATGGGGATCCCGTTTCGGTTGGAGATGGCTGTCTTCGAGCCCAACCTGTTGGCCCACAGCCATTAACCTGAGCCTTTGCGAGCGCAAACCCGTCCCTCCGACTCATGGCCTAGGCTCCAGCCTCTGCTTCTCGGGTTGCCAACCGCGCTGCAAACTCTCGGTGTTCCTCCGACTCAATTCCCCTTTGCAGCACACCCAACACCTGCTGCATGTTGCCCGTCAGCAGCGCGTCCACGGCTAACCACAACCCCGGAAATACCCGACTGTACAAGACGCCCGACTCATTGGGCTGTTGCAGCACGTACTCTCCATTCTGGAAGACATACCAGCGAAAGGCTTGCTCTTGGGTTAGCCAGACCAGATATTCCCGCACGCCGTTGCGCCGGTAGGCCCGCAGCTTATCATGCAGGTCGTAGGAAGCTGTGCTGGCGGCAATCTCCACAATCAGCTCCGGTGCACCCTCAATGTAGTCATCCTCGCTAATGCGGGACTGTCCCCCACAAGATTCGTGCATCCGCAATATGGCATCTGGCTGCGGCTCATTGTCCAAGTCCAGGCGAACGGTTGGATTGCCCGCCGACTCAACCCCCGGCGTTGCTGCTTCATAAACTCCCAGCCAGGCCATGATGTGGCTGTGTGGTCTGCCATGTCGGCGATATCTGAGGGGAGATGCCACGTAAACAATTCCCTCAATCAGCTCGGCTTTTTTGAGCTGAGGCATGGCTTGATAGCGCCGTTCAAACTCATCGCGGGTGAGACGATCGCCGCTTTCTAAGATGGGCAGTTCACGGAAGGAAGGGCTACTGACGCTCATGACCAGCTGATACATTTACGCTGAACACTGCTG
>NZ_JANSHS010000209.1:0-3775 GCF_047461695.1 Synechococcus sp. R6-7 | reverse complement strand
CTTAGCGGTCGGAGTCGGGTAGTTTACGGCATAGCAAGGAATGATCGCATCCAAGGCCTCGTCGCCAAACAGATGAGACAGATCCCGGTGAACTTGTTGATCGGCGGATCCCGGCAGAGAGACCACCGCCCCCAGCCCGCTCAAGATCAACTCCGGCCCCAAAATCCGCTTCAGGATGGGCAAGATCAGAGGATGGGCATAGATGAGGGGATCGTTGAAGGGGCCCTCCAGGCGAACCGTTACCATCACCCGTCTATTGCCCACTAACAGGGCATCGGCGTGGTTTTCGTGGGTGCAGTAGTGGCTGTAGGTGGCCAGAAAGCTGCTGTGCAACTTGTCGATGAGCTCGGGGGGAAAGATCTCCGGCAACACCAGATAGCCCTCTGTGGAAAACAGTTCAAAAGCCTGCTCTACGGTCTCTGGATCCGGCTGCTGGAGCTCCTGTAAGGACTCCGTCCCGCTGACGCGAACCGCAGGGCTGAAGCGCAACTGGGCCAACATCGGCTAGGTCTCCTGCAAACTGGCCACAGCCATTAACATGCCCCGCGCTTTGTTCAGACATTCTTGATATTCCCGCTCCGGATCCGAGTCGGCTACAATACCTGCCCCGGCCTGCAAGCTCACCTGGCCCTGATGAACCAGCAGAGTGCGGATGGTGATGGCGGTGTTCAGTTGGCCAGAAAAGTCGTAGTAGCCATAGGCGCCGGCATAGGGCCCGCGGCGGCATCCTTCCAGCTCATGAATAATCTGCATGGCGCGGATTTTGGGGGCGCCGGTAACAGTGCCGGCAGGGAAGGTGGCCCGCAGCAGATCCCAGGCGCTGTACTGGGGATCCAGCCGCCCCACCACGTTGCTGACGATGTGCATCACATGGCTGTAGCGCTCGATCTGCATCAGGTCGTCCACCTGCACAGATCCCAGTTGGCAGACCCGTCCCAGGTCGTTGCGGGCCAGATCCACCAACATCACATGTTCGGCCCGTTCTTTCGGATCTGCCAACAGCTCTTGCTCCAGCTGCCGGTCTTCCTGAGGGGTGGTGCCGCGGGGGCGGGTGCCGGCAATGGGGCGCACAGTGGCGATGCGGTCTTCCCCCACGCGGCTGAGTTTGACCATCACCTCTGGGCTGGAGCCGATGAGGCAGAGATCCCCAAACTGCAAAAACGCCATGTAAGGGGAAGGGTTAATCAGCCGCAACGAGCGGTAGAGGCGAAAGGGATCCCCGGCAAGGGAGACGGTAAACCGCTGCGAGAGCACCACCTGGAAGATATCTCCGGCGCGGATGTAGTCCTTAGCCTGTTCCACGGCTTGGCAGTAGGCTGGGCGGCTCAGGGTGCTGGGGGGGATTTGTTCGCGCCAGCGGGACGGAGTCCTTTCCGACAGGTGGGGCTTCCAGTTGAGGTGCAGATGGGCCAGGGAAAGAGGAGCGCTGAGCTGCTGCATCAGCTTTTCCACCCGCCGGCAGGCTTGGGCATAGGCTTCCTCGGCAGCGTGGTGACGGGTATCGGCGAAGGCCACCACCCAGATCTTGCGCTTCACCTGGTCAAAGAGCAAAATGCTGTCCACCTGCATCAAAACGGCATCAGGGGGATCCCCCGGCTGCAGGGGGTGGATGGGCACCTTGGGCTCAATCCAGCGAATCAGCTCGTAGCCCCAGTAGCCAAACAGGCCGCCGATGCTGCTGGGCAATTCCGGCAAATGCACCGGCTCATAGGGCTGCAAGCAGCGGGCCAAGATGGCAAAGGGATCCCCTTGGTGGTGCTCCTGTCGGCCATCGCGGTATCGCTGTAGCGCCTGATCCCCGCGTATTTCCAAAACCCACAGGGGATCGCAGCCCAAGAAGCTGTAGCGGGCCACCTGTTCCCCCCCCTCCACCGACTCCAGGAGAAAGTTGTAGGGCTGGCCGGCACAGACCCGATACCAGGCAGAAACCGGCGTTTCCAAATCCGCCACCCATTCCTGGTACACCGGGATAAAGTTGCCCTGCTTGGTGAGGGCAAGAAACTCCTTCAAGGGAGGGTAAATCATGGCCTGCAACTTTTGTGCTTTTCCTGACTCTACCCCAGACACGGGATCCCAAGGGCGTGTGGATCCCTCTGGATTGCCCGGTTGCAACAGCGCCGAAAACCATTAAGCTGAGAGCGGCTCTACTCTCGGGATCCCTTGCCATGCAAAACCCATCTCAGGTGATTCGCGAGCGCCTGCGCTATCAAGGCCACAAATACACCTTCGTCAGCCAGCGTTTGCGTTTTCCCAACGGCAAAGAGGGAGAGCGGGAGTACCTCATCCATCCTGGCGGGGTGGTGGCCGTGCCCGTCACTGCAGCAGGCAAGTTCGTCTGCATTCGTCAATATCGCTTTGCGGTTGCCTCCTACCTTTATGAATTTCCGGCAGGCACAGTCGAGCCAGGGGAGCATCCCGATGACACCATTCGCCGCGAGCTGGAAGAAGAAACGGGCCTGCGTGCCCATCGCTGGGATTCGCTCGGCCAATTCTATCTATGCCCCGGCTATTCCAGCGAGATCATGTACGCCTATCTGGCGCGGGAGCTGGAAGTGCTGGATTCCCCTCCCGATAAGGATGAGGATGAAGATATTACCGTAGTGGAGTTTTCTGCTTCTGAGCTTACAGAAATGTCCCGTTTGGGAATGGATTTGGACAGCAAGTCCATTGCCTGCTTTTGGCGAGCTCAACTGTTTTTGGCTGCCGAAAAATAGAGCCCTCCGTCGGGGGGGCTGCCCCTTGCTCCTGGGGGATCCCTTTCAAATTGGCGGGGCGTCGTTCCAAGCCGACTTTGTTGGCTACAGAGGAAGCTCCAGGCTTTTCACCCTAACTTGGTAGCCCATTGCCAGGCGAGATCAAGGTGAGATCGAGGTTGCGTTCGACATAAAAGGGATCCCTGTATCCCGGCTGTTTGGTTGACTGGGAGAACCTTGGAGTCCTTTAGAATTTTAGGGGCGAGGAGTGAGGAAATATGCGGAAGCTGTTGTGTTCCTGTGGTCGAATAGCCTGGGGAGCGGCCTTGGCTGCCACTCTACCGGTTGCTGCTGTTCCTGCCTATCCCCAGCCTGTGCTTCCGCTGCTGCCAGTTCCTTCTGAGGGCGGCGCTGCTCGAGGTGGGGTTGTGGCTTTATTCAATCAATCCATTTGGTGGGATTTTATTCGCGGCAATCGCGGTGAAAACCTGCGCCTGTTCCCGGCCAGCCTAACCTCTCCATCTCGCCAGGATGTGGTGGCTGTGTTTCAGATTCAGCGGCAGCCCACCGTAGAGCCGGTGGTGCGCGTTCTCAGCTTCGAGCACCAGGGGGGGTATAGCTTTCGTCTGCTCCACACGGCTGAGCCGATCCCAGGACGGTTGGTGGAGGCTCACCTGCGCACGGACATCACCTCCAGCCCACAGCCCAAGTTGGTGCTCCTCACCGAGCGAGGGGGCATCAGCCTGCTGCGCTCTGTCTTGGTCTTGGAACACCGGCCTGAGGGACTTGTGCCACTGCTGAGCGTGACGGATCTGAGCAATGCCAGCCTGCGGGTCAGCCCGCAAGGGATCCTGGTCATCTCAAGCCCGCCAGGTGCCAGCCGTGATTCGAGGGCTACCCTCTACCAATGGGAGGGAGATGGCTTTGTCCGTCGAGATCTATAAGTCCATCATCTGTTGTGACTGTTGTGAATCTGCCTGTCAATATCCATCTTTGTCAGCGAGGTCTCGCGTGGAGCGGATGTCCGTCTCGGCTATCGCTGCCCTTGCCAGCAAGCTGATACATTCACGCTGAACTCTCCT
>NZ_JANSHS010000208.1:0-21451 GCF_047461695.1 Synechococcus sp. R6-7 | reverse complement strand
CCCAGCATCACCCCGGAGATCGTGCGCAAGGCTTTCAAATTGGCCCAAACCGAGAAGCCGGGAGCCGTCCACATCGACTTGCCGGAAAACATCGCCGCCATGGAAGCCAGCGGCACTCCCTTGAGGAGAGATCGCCTGGACAAAACCTACGCCTCCTATCAAAGCCTGAACGAAGCGGCGTCCCTGATCTCCCGCGCCCGCAACCCCTTGATTTTGGCCGGCAATGGGGCCATTCGCGCCCAAGCCAGCAGCGCCCTCACGGAATTTGCCACCCGCTTGAACATCCCCGTGGTCAACACCTTCATGGGCAAAGGGGTGATCCCCTACACCCACCCCTTGTCCTTGTGGGCCGTTGGCCTACAGCAGCGGGATCTGGTCAGTTGTGGTTTCGACCGAACCGATCTGTTGATCGCCGTCGGCTACGACCTCATCGAGTACTCCCCCAAGAAATGGAATCCCGACGGCACCATCCCCATCGTTCACATCGCCGCCCTGCCCGCAGAAATCGACAGCAGCTACATTCCGCAAGTGGAGGTGGTGGGAGACATTTCCGACTCCCTGATGGAGATCCTGCGCCGCTGCGATCGCACGGACAAGCCGGATCCCTATGGCATCAGCCTGCGGCAGAACATCGTCCGCGAGTACACCTGCTATGCCCAGGATCAGAGCTACCCGATCAAGCCCCAAAAGCTGATCTACGACCTGCGCCAAGTCCTGCAACCGGAAGACATCGTCATCTCCGATGTCGGCGCCCACAAGATGTGGATGGCCCGCCTCTACCACTGTGACAAACCCAACACCTGTCTCATCTCCAACGGCTTTGCCGCCATGGGCATCGCCATTCCGGGGGCCTTGGCCGCCAAATTGGTGCATCCCGACCGGCGCATCGTGGCCGTAACCGGAGATGGAGGGTTCATGATGAACTGCCAAGAGCTGGAAACTGCCCTCAGGGTGGGCACTCCCTTTGTAACTCTCATCTTCAACGATGGCGGCTATGGGCTGATCGAGTGGAAGCAACACAATCAATACAACGAGGCTGCTTTCGTCAAGTTCGGCAATCCAGACTTCGTCAAGCTGGCGGAGAGCATGGGCCTCAAGGGCTACCGCGTCGAAAAGGCTGCCGAGCTGATCCCCATCCTGAAGCAGGCCCTCGAGCAGCCGGTGCCCACCCTCATCGACTGCCCTGTCGATTACGGCGAAAACCTTTACCTAACCCAGCGGTCCCAAGCGTTGGTCTGCGAGGCTTAGGGGGTGAGGTGGATAGGAATGCGAGATTTGAGCCGAGTTGGGGCATAGTAAGCCCAGGGTTGGCGGCCTCTGGGAAGTCCAGACTTATGTATCTTTACCGTTGACCCTTAGCAGCCGAGTGCAGTGAAATAGAGGCATTGTGGGTGACCCGCTAGCATGAACGATCTTCCTCCCCCTCCTTTTACCTCGCGCCGCGCCGGTGCTGCCAGCAAAGCTCTGGCCATCGCCAACGTCAGCATTACCCCCTTTGGCCGCAAGTTAAAGGAGCTGGGCTTTGCCGACGATAAGCAGATCCAGGACATCCAAAACGCCCTCAAAGCGGATCGAGAGGGCAACAGCAAGGCCCTGGCTCTGGTGGTCAAGGATATCGTGGGCAAAGAGATCACCCCTGACCTGGAGCGGGCTTACAAACGGCAGCAGCTCTTTGAACTGAAAATCATCTACGGGATCCCCTCCCTGGATGTCGACCTGGAGCCGGTGGAGATCTCCGAGATGATTGGGCTGATCGACTCGATCTTGCCCCTCGACATCTGCAACCGCTACAAGTTCTTGCCCATTCGCCGTCGAGACAATCAGGTGACGGTGGCGATGGTCAAGCCAGACAACCTGCAGGCACTGGACGACATTCAACGGCGCTTCCGCATCCAGGGGCTGAAGCTGCAGCGGCGGGTCTTCACCCAGCGGGATTTCGAGACCCTGATCAACCGCTACATGGATGCGCAGGCGGAGCTGCTGGCCATCAAGGGGATCAACGACGCGGCTGCTGCCCAACAGGAAGAAGAAGAAGAGGTGGTGGTCAACACTGCCGAAATCGATCTGGATGCTATTCTGGATGCTATTGAGGATGTGGCTGCCGATGAGGCCGGCGAGGAATCCCTGGAGCAGCAGGTCAAATCGGCAGATGATGCCCCGATTATTAAACTGTCCAACCAGATCCTGGTCAAGGCCCTGCAGGATGGGGCGTCCGACATCCACATCGAGCCACAAGAAGAATACCTGCGCATCCGCTTCCGCAAAGATGGGGTGTTGCGGCAGGCTTTTGAAAACTTTCCCAATAAGATCGTCCCTGCCCTCACCGCTCGCTTCAAAATCATGTCCAATTTGAACATTGCCGAGCGGCGCATGCCCCAGGATGGGCGGATTCGGCGGGTCTTCAAGGGGCGCAAGGTGGACTTTCGGGTCAGCACCCTGCCCTCCCGCTATGGGGAAAAGATCGTGCTGCGGATCCTGGACAACTCCGCCACCCAACTGGGGCTGGACAAGCTGATCACCGACCCAGAGACCTTGGAAAGCTTCAAGGAGATTGTCAGGCGACCCTTTGGCCTAATCCTGGTAACTGGGCCAACGGGATCCGGGAAAACCACCACCCTCTACTCGGCCCTGGCGGAGGTGAACGACCCGGGCATCAACATCAGCACCGCCGAGGATCCCATTGAATACTCGCTGCCGGGGATCACTCAGGTGCAGGTGATCCGAGAAAAGGGCATGGACTTTGCCATGATCCTGCGGGCCTTCTTGCGGCAAGACCCGGATGTCATCCTGGTGGGGGAAACCCGCGACCACGAGACGGCCAAAACCGCCATCGAAGCCTCCCTCACGGGCCACTTGGTGTTGACCACGCTGCACACCAACGATGCCCCTGGCGCCATTGCCCGTCTGACGGAGATGGGGATCGAGCCATTTATGATCTCCAGCTCGTTGCTGGGGGTGTTGGCCCAGCGCTTGATGCGCCGGGTGTGTACCGAATGTCGGATCCCCTACCACCCCACGCCGGAGGAGCTGGCCCGCTATGGCCTTACCCTCAGTGGCGACGGCGAGCAGCTCACCTTCTACAAAGCCAACAAGCTCTCCCCCAAAGAAGTGGAGCAGCGCAAGGCCACCGGCAAGCCCATCTGCGAGAAGTGTGGGGGCGTGGGCTACAAAGGTCGGGTAGGGGTGTACGAGTTCATGCGCATGAACGACCGCCTTGCGGACTTGATCAACAAAGAGGCCCCCACGGAGGTGATCAAAGAAGCGGCGGTGGAAAGTGGCATGAAAACCCTGCTGGCCTACAGTTTGATGCTGGTGAAGCAGGGCCTCACCACGCTGGAGGAGGTGGATCGGGTGACCCTCACCGACAAGGGTCTGGAAAGCGAGCTGAAGGCCCGTGCCAAGGCTCTCAGCACCTGCCGCAACTGTGGCGCGGCCTTGCATGTGGACTGGATGGACTGCCCCTATTGCCTGACCCCGAAGTTTTAGGAAGTCGGCTTGGCACTTGACGATGTTGGGGTGCCGACTATAACAGTCCTATACAGTTGCCTTTCTCACATGGCTTTGGCCGGCGGCTCTTTTGATAGACAGTTCTACTCGCCTTTGGAGAACCCAACCCTATGCCCCAACTGATGATCGAAGACCTCATGGAAGCAATCGTCCAAAAGGGCGGTTCCGACATTCATATCTCGGCGGGTTTGCCCCCCTACTTCCGCATCAATGGTCACCTTGAGCCGACAGAGCATGAGCCTCTCTCGGCAGAGGAGGTGCAGCGGTTGATCTTCAGCATGCTGAACAACAACCAGCGCAAGCAGCTGGAGCAAAACTGGGAATTGGACTGCTCCTATGGGGTGCGGGGGATCGGGCGCTTCCGCGTGAACGTCTACCGCGATCGCGGCACCTATGCTTGCGCCATGCGGGCCCTGGCTTCTGAGATCCCCAACATCGACAAGCTGGGCCTGCCGGATGTGTGTAAGGAAGCAGCTCGCCTGCCGCGGGGCTTGGTGCTGGTAACCGGCCCAACGGGATCTGGCAAATCGACTACGCTGGCTTCCATGATCGACATGATCAACCGCGAACGGGCCGAGCACATCCTCACCATCGAGGATCCCATTGAGTACATCTACACCCCCATTCGCAGCATCATCCACCAGCGGCAACTGGGGGAAGACACCAAGAGTTTTGCCAATGCCCTGCGGGCAGCGATGCGGGAGGATCCGGATGTGATCCTGATCGGGGAGATGCGGGATCTGGAGACCATCCAGTTGGCCATTACCGCCGCCGAGACGGGCCACCTCTGCTTTGCCACGGTACACACCAGTTCTGCCGCCCAGACGGTGGATCGCTTGGTGGATGTGTTTCCGCCCGAGCAGCAGCAGCAGATTCGCGTGCAGCTCTCCAACTCCCTCAAGGCCGTCTTCTCCCAAACTCTGGCCCGCCGCCTCAATCCCAAGCCAGGAGAGCCTGGACGGGTGCTGGTGCAGGAGATCATGGTAGTGACGCCGGCCATTGCCAACCTGATTCGGGAGGGCAAAACTGCCCAGATCTACTCGGCTATCCAGACGGGGGGCAAGCAGGGCATGAAAACGCTGGAGCAAGATCTGGCTAACCTTTACCTACAGGGCAAGATCGACTTCGATACGGCCATGTCTAAGACCTCTCGCCCCGAGGAGTTGCAACGGCTTTTGGGCAACGTTACCGGGCCCTCGCCAGCCGCGGCTGCCCAGCAACAGCGGCCACCAGCAGTTGCCACCCGTCGCTAAACCTCGTTGCCACCAGGCAGTGCTGGGATCCCGGGGTGAGGGTTCATTGCCGATCTCTAGCCACTGCCTCAATTTGTGGCTAAGCTCTAGCTGAGAGATCGTTGATCGGCCCAAGGTTTGGGCTGACTTCTCTTTTGCACCTGCGAAACATTTAAAGCCATTTCGTTATTTAGAGCGATCTAGCCGGGGGTACAGCCATGCCGCGCTACAAGGTTCGGGGGTTAAAGGCCGGTCAGCCGGTACGCCTGACGGTGGTGGCCAACAGCTTGACCGAAGTTCGTGCACGGCTGCGCCGAGACGGGATTTTTGCCAAACAGGAAGACATTCAGGAGGAGAAACCCTTCTTTTCCTTGGATACGTCTTTCGATTTCTCAATGCTGGGATCCATCGACATTCGCGACAAGGCAGTGTTCTCCCGGCAATTTGCTGCCTTGATCAACGCCGGCGTGTCGATGGTGCGCTCTCTCACCATCATGGAGGAGCAAACCGGCAACCCCAAACTCAAAAAGTACCTGCGGGCTATCCGAGCGGAGGTGGAGGCGGGGAAAAACCTCTCCGACTCCATCCGCCCTTATCCCGACGCCTTCGACGGCCTCTACTGCAGCATGGTGCAGGCGGGGGAGGTGGGCGGCGTGCTGGACGAAGTGCTCAACCGTCTGGCCAAGCTGCTGGAGGACATGGATCGCCTGCAGAAGCAGATCAAGTCAGCCATGACCTACCCGGTGGTGGTGACGATCTTGGCTGTCTTGATTTTCTTGGGCATGGTGCTGTTCATCTTGCCCACGTTTGAGAGCATCTACAACGACTTGGGTGGGGAGCTGCCCGCCTTTACCCAGTTTTTCATCAACATCAGCAAGTTCCTGCGCACGCCCCAGTACAGCTTGGGGCTGGTGGGCTTTCTAGGGGCCGTCTATTTTGCTTTCCGGCGCTTTTACCGCACCCCTGCCGGCAAGGAGACCATCGACGCGCTGGCCCTCAAGCTCCCTATCTTCGGGGATCTGATCCAGAAGTCGGCGGTGGCTCGCTTCTGCCGCACCTTTGGCGCTCTCACCCGCTCCGGGGTGCCGGTGCTGACTTCCTTGGAAATTGTGCGCGACACCTCCGGCAACCAGGTGGTGGCCAACGCCATTGACGCCGCCCGCCAATCCATCTCAGAGGGAGGGCAGATTGCCCCTGCTCTGGACAAGGCCAAGGTCTTCCCAGTCATGGCCATTCAGATGATCAGCGTGGGGGAAGAGACAGGGGAGCTGGACGCGATGCTGATGAAGACGGCGGATTTCTACGAGCTGGAGGTGGAGGAGGCGGTACGCGCCCTCACCAGCCTGCTGGAGCCGTTGATGATCGTGATCCTGGGCGGTATGGTGGGCTGCATTATCGTGGCCATGTACCTGCCCATGTTCAACGTGTTCGAGTTGGTGAAGTAGCCGGAAGGGATCCCTCGAAGTTGGACGGTAAATTCTACACAGGTTCTGCTGCTGGCTCCTGATAGTTTGGGTCGAAAGAGGCAAAGTCAGAGCAACGGAGGAGAGGGATCCCATGCTGAGGCGATGGTTGGCGGCCCTGGTGCTGTTGTTGGGGGTGGGGCTGGCAGTTTTGCTTTCCGAACAGCCGACGGGATCCCTGGCGGGACGGGTGGAGCTGCCGGCAGAGGCTCCGCCTGGGGATGTGCAGGTCATTGCAGCCGGCCCGGTCACGCGCAGCGCCAGCTTGACCGCAGATGGCGAATATCGCTTGGATCGATTGCCTGTTGGGGAATACCAGGTGACGGTGCAGGGATCCGGCCTGGAAAAGGTGGGCAGCCAGAGATCCGTTCTGGTGCGGGAGGGGGCAACGGTTCGGATCCCCACCTTGCGCCCTCAGCTTGTCCCCCCCGGTCTCTATCTCTACAGCACCAGCCAGGTGTTTACGACCGCAGAACCGGCGCGGCTGCAGTGGCGGGCCACCAGCCTGGGCTCGGTGCAGCTCAGCCTCTATCGCTTTTCTCTGACAGAGCTGCAGGGATCCCCTCTCTTGCGGGATTTGGCGGATGCTGGCTATGGCTCCCTGGATCCGGCTCTGTATCCCACCCTGCGGCGGGAGCTTGTGCGCAGTTGGCAGCAGCCGGTGCCACGACGAGCGGGAGAGGGGTGGACAGCCCAAACCTTGGAGCTGGGGATCCTGCCGCCGGGGGCCTACTGGGTGGAGGCGGAGGGCCGGGAGCCGCTGAATGCGGCTGCACCCTTGCCCCGTTTCGACCATTGGTTTTTGGTGAGCGATCTCGGCCTCATCCAGAAGAAGGATGCCAGCCAGTTGGTGGTGCAGGCGGTGCACCTGCGGGAGCTGCGTCCCCTGGCCGGGATCCAGATCCAAGTTTTCGGGGAGTGGGGGGATCCCCTGACGGCCACCACCGATGCAGAGGGGCTGGCCCGCTTTGGCCTGCCGGCGAGAGAGGTTTCTTCCCTGGTGGTCTATGGCCGCAGTGCCGACAACACCCTGCAGGCTTTGTCCCGCAGCTACGCCTATGGCTGGAACCAGCCCCACCGGATCTACGCCTACACCGATCGTCCCCTCTACCGTCCTGGCCAAACCGTCTATTTCCGCGCCCTGGTGCGAGAGCAAACCCGCCTCACGCCGCCCCCCCCAGGACAAGCAGTGCAACTGACCCTTACGGCCCCCAACGGGGATGTGTTGAGCGAACAAACCCTGGCCACCAATGCTTTTGGCAGTGTCCATGGGGAGTTTCAACTGCCAGAAGAAGCGTCCCTGGGCAGCTACGGCCTGAAGTGGCAGGTGTCAGGGCCGCAGGGATCCAGCGGCGAATACACCTCTTTTCAGGTGGAAGCCTACCGCAAGCCGGAGTTTGAGGTGGCGGTGGTGCCCGACCGACCTTGGCTGGTGCGGGGGGGATCCCTGAAGGTGCAGGTGGAGGCCGAGTATCTTTTCGGCGCGCCGGTGGCCGCTGCCCAGCTTCGCTACCGGGTTTACAGCAGCCCCGACTGGAGCCTGCGCTATGGGCTGTTGCCCCGTTCTGCTGCAGAAGAGTATTTTGCCGACGACCTGGGAGAGGAGCAGGGCTACTACGGCGGCTATGGCCAGTTGGTGGCGGAAGGGGAAGGGGTGACGGATGCCCAGGGGCGTGCCGTCTTTCACCTACCCCGCCTGTTGGCCGATCTGGACTGGGAAGAAGACAGCTACTGGGGCCCCCAAGAGGTGCAGCAGTTGCGCATCGAGGTGGAGGTGACCGACATCAGCCGTCGCACCGTGACCGGAACGGCGCGGGCCTGGGTAACAGCTGGCGAATTTGCCCTCTTTGCCGAGGCCGACCGCCACCTGCCCGCTCCGGGGGATACCCTCACCTACCGGCTGCAAGCCCGCGATTACGATGGCCGCCCCGTCAGCGCCACCGGAGAGCTGAGCCTGGAGCGCTGGCGCTGGGATCCCAAGAGCAACACCTACCAACGGCAAGGTACCCTGCTGCGGCAGCCTTTTCAGATTGTCAACGGGGAAGGCAGCCTCGACCTCCACCTGCCCGCCGACCTGGAGCCGGGAGACTACCGGGTGCGGTTGACGGCATGGGATCCCCGCCGTCAAAGTGCTCCGCACCGCTGGCGCGAACGGGTGCAGGAGGTGGACTATCTCTGGGTGGTGGAGCCGGGCAGCCCCCTACAAAGTTGGGGATCCCTGCCCAGCCTGGAAGTGGTGGCGGATCGGCAGATCTACCAGGTGGGGGAAGAGGCCCAGATCCTGATAGTCTCGCCGCTGCCGGATGTGGCGGTGCTGGTGGGCATTGAGGGATCCCGGCTGCACCAGGTGCAGGTGCTGCGTCTCCAGGGGCATACGGCCACGCTGCGGCTGCCCATCCGCGGCGACTATCGTCCCAATCTCTACGTCACTGCCACTGCCATCGGCCCAGAGCGGCGGCTGTACCGAAGCGAGGCCCTGCTGCGGGTCTCCCCCTTGGATCGCTTTTTGCAGGTGGAGCTGCAAACCGATAAACCCACCTATCGACCGGGCGAGACCGCCCAAATCCAAATCCGCACCCGCGATGCCCAAGGGCAGCCGGTGAGCGCCGAGGTGGGCCTAGGGATTGTGGACAATGCCCTCTACCTATTGCGACCCGACTTCACCCTGGATATTCGCCGCTTCTTCTATGGGCGCCAGTACAACCAAGTTACCACCACTACCTCTTTCCCTCAGCAATATCCCGGCGGTGCTGACAAGCTGGCCGGCCAAGTGCGGGAGGACTTTCGCGATACCGCCGCCTGGTTCCCGGATCTGGTCACCAATGCCGATGGCCTGGCTCAGGTGCAGGTGCGCTGGCCCGACAACCTCACCACCTGGCGCTTGACCGCCCGCGCCGCCACTGCCGACACCCAGGTGGGATCCGCTCTTGCCACAGTCTCGGTTAGCAAAGACCTGTTGGTGCGCTTGGCCGCTCCCCGCTTTTTCCGGGTGGGGGATCAGCTCACCTTGGCGGCCATTGTGCAAAACCGCACGGGTCAAGCCCAAGCGGTGGAGGTGCGGCTGGAAGTTCCTGTTCCTGCCGGTGGGATCTTGAAATTGCAAGGCCCGGAACGACAACGCCTCACCGTGCCGGCCCAAGGAGCGGGGCGGGTGGAATGGCCTCTCCAGGTTCTGGGGGCCGGAGATACCTCTCTGCGGGTTTGGGCGGAAGGGAATGGGCTGAAAGATGCGTTGCAACTGCGGATCCCCAGCCAGCCTTTCGGCGCTGTGCAACGGTTCTCCCAGGTGGGTCGGGTGCAGGAGGGCAGCCTTGACTTATCGCTGGATTGGCCCGCCACCTGGGTGCCGGGATCCCGGCAGCTTCACCTGGAACTGGCCGCTAGCCCGGCAGCAACCCTGCTGGAGCCGCTGGATTACCTGGTGGAGTTCCCCTACGGCTGCACCGAGCAAACCCTGAGTCGCTTCTTGCCCGCCCTAGCCGTCACCCAAGTCAGCAAGCAGTTGGGCTTGAACCTGCGCTCGCAGACCCTGGAGCGGCTGCCCCAGGTGCTTCGATCGGGCTTGCAGCGACTGGAGGGATCCCAGAACTTCGATGGGGGCTGGGGCTGGTGGGCCCATGACCGGAGCAACCCCTATCTGACCGGATACATCCTGCAGGGGTATCACCTTGCCCAAGCTGCTGGCTATGCCCTCAAAGAGTGGCGGGTGCGGCAGGCCTTGGACTATCTGGCCGCTCAGGACTATCTGGCCGCTCAACTGGCCCAGCCACAAGCCCTCTCCCCGGATCTACAGGCTTTTGTCGCCTACAGCCTGGCCCTCTGGGATCCCGCCTTGGTGACTGCCGACCTGCCGCCGCCGGAGCGGCTCTCCACCTTTGGCCTGGCCTACCGAGGGCTGGCCGCCCTGCAACTGGGCCAGAGGGATCTTGCCCAGGCAGCCCTGGATGAGGTTCTGGAGCGGCGGCAACAGGATCCCCAAGGGCGCTGGTTTATCCCGGCTGCTCCAACTCGTGCGACCCACGAGCGCTCCACCTACGACGACATGGAGGTGGCCGGCCCCCTACTGCAATTGGCCGTTCGGCTGCAGGATGACCGGGCTGCCCAGATTGCCGATGCCCTTCTCCAACAGCGGCAAAACAACCGCTGGCGCACCACCAAAGCCACCGCCGATGCTCTCCTCGGCCTGTCCGCCTACTACCAAGCCCAGCAGCAGCAGCTTCCCAGCCCCGGCGAGGTGCGGGTGTTGGATGGGACAACCGGATCCCTTCTCGGTCGCTGGCAGGCCGGCGCTGGGGATCCCCGCTATGGGCTGGATTGGGCTGACGCAGAAGTGGGGAACCTGAGCAGCCTGCGCCTGGAAAAGTCCGGCCCCGGCCCCCTTTACTACAGCTTGAGGGGAGAAGCCTTCGTCCCCAACCCTCTGCCCTCTCAAGCCCAAGGCTTTGCGGTGAGCCGCAGCTACTTCCGCCTACAGCCCCAGCCCCAACCCAACGGGGAGATCCGCTACCGAGAGCAGCCGCTGCGCCCTGGCGACACAGTAAGGGCCGGAGAAATCCTCCTGGCCCGGTTGACGGTGGAAGCCGAGCGGGACAGCCACTACGTGGTGGTCGAGGATCCCCTGCCCAGCGGCGCCGAGATCACCTCCCAGGATCCGCGAGAGTTCACCGGCTTGGCCCCAGACTACTGGTGGGACTGGTTTTGGACCCGCCAAGAGAATCGGGATGACCGCGTGGCCTTTTTCAGCACCGAGCTCAAGCAGGGTCGCCATGAGTTTGTCTATCTCTTCCGTCCGGAGATCCCCGGCCAATTCCAGGTGGCTCCTGCCTTGGCAGAAGAAATGTACGACCCCAGCCGCTATGGCCGCAGCGCCGCTTACTCCCTCGAAGTTCTCCCTTGAATGCCTCGAACCTGCCCACTTGGCCAGAAACGAAGTGACCAGTTGCGTCAGTGTGGCCCAAGGGCTGACGCAATGAGCAGCTGCGCATGGCTGGGCCGCCCCCAAAGCACCTGCTCCTGTTTGTAAACGACCATGCCGGGCGGGGATCCCTTGGGTTTGAACACCAGTTTCGGGCGAGTGTAGACTACCGGCACCTGCTCGCTGAGGCGACCGCGGCTGAAATGGGCCGCCAAATCAGCAGCCGCCTGCAGATCTTCGCTTTCTGCTACAGCCCCGGGGGGCAAGCGCAGCAGCACATGACTGCCGGGGATCTCTTGGGCATGAAACCACCAATCGTGTTCCTGAGCCACGCGAAAGGTGAGCTGATCATTTTGCAGGTTGTTGCGCCCCACCCAAATGGAGAAGCCACTGGGGCTGGTAAAGCGGTGGGGGTTGAAGGTTGCCGGTGAGGCATGTTTTGAGCTCGCCCGCAGAGACTCTGTCCCGCTGTTGCGAGTGGGACTCTCCAAGTAGCGCTGTTCAATCAGCTCGGTCTCAATTTCCTTGAGGGTGGTCAAGTCTTGGGGATCCCGATAGGTTTCCAGCTGCTGTAGAGACGCTTCCACCTGCTCGAGGTAGAGGATCTCTTGGCCGAGCGCCTCTTGTAGGCGCCGGATAGCATCCTGGGCCCGTTTTTGTTTGCGGTGCTTGCGGTAGTAGGCTTGGGCATTGAGAATGGCATTTTTTTCGGGGTCGAGAGGGATCTTGACCGTCTGGCCGCTGGCAAAATCCGGCAGCTCGATGTGATGCAACCCTGGCCGCCAGAGGTGGAGGTGGGCCATCAACAAGTCGGCAGCCTGCTTGGAGGCTTCCGCTTGGGTGGAGTCGGCCAGCATTGCCTCAAATTGCTCTCGCCGCTGATAGAGCTTTTTCAGCAGGGTGGATACCCTTTGCAGCAGACGGTGGCGCTCTCGCTCAAACTGTTCGCGGTTAAGCTGAGCCTGGTAGTAGCCTTCCAGAAGTTGGTGCAGATTGAGTCGAGAAGGTTGTTGCAGGGACTCCGTCCCGCTAACGGGAACGGCACCGCTTGCCCAGCCGAGGACGGTGTATCCCTGGGGAGTTGGGGCCGGGTCAAACTGGCCGGTTTCCAGACGGGTTAACCAGTCTTGCCACCTGGCAAACAGTGCCTGCCAATCGCGGGCAGAGAGGTGATCGCTGGGGGTTTGCGGCGGGATCCCAGCCTGATGACACATCGCTTCCACCAAGTGCCGACTGAGGCCGCGATAACAGCGCAACAGCCGTTGGCCGATGGGGCCGGGGATCAGGGCGACGCGCTCTTGCCAGCAGGAGAAGGGCTCGGATCGCTGCGGGATCGGGTCGGTTAGGGCCGGAGGAGCCTCGTAGGGCAGGCCCGGCTGCACTGGACGGATTCGCGATTGGCGCTCGCTTACCCCATGGCCACTGGCCAAGATCATGCCCGCCTCGTCCACCAAAATGGCATTGCTGTGCTTGCCCATCACCTCTAGGTAGAGATGGCGATAAGGGGGATCCCCGGGCCGAGGGGCAAAGCGCAAGTCAATCACCCGTTCCCAATCCTCCAGCAGAGCCAGCTCCGTCAGAGCCAAACCCTTCAGGTGCCGTTGGAGGAACTGGCTAAATTGAAAGCCATCCGGCTCTTTGGGAGGAGGCTGACAGAGGTGGAGACGGGCCGCCTGAGGATGCCAGCACAACAGCAAGCAGGGGCGGGCAGTGAGGGTGCGCAAGCCAATGACCACCGTCCACAGATCGGTCTGTTGGATCCATTCCACGCGGGCAGGCAACACTGGATCCCGACCTGTCTTAGCCTGGGTTAGATCGGCGAGCACAGCACGCAGGGTGGTTAAATCAACCGGCTGCATCCCTGTTGCTCCTTCGCTACGCAATGCTCAGGCGGCTGGTCTGAGGCTGGCTTATTCTGACCCTTGGCCCGCAGATCCGACGCCCCCGACAGATGTTGAGACGGGTCTGGAGTGGCTGGTGAAAAACTCTGGGCAAGTTTTACCGGGTAGTTTCACCACCTCTATCCCTATGGTGCTCCGCACCGCCGAGGCGACTGGCTGGGCAGGAGTATCCAACTCGGCAGAACAGAAGGGGTTGACCGCCTAATCTTCGTCTTCATCTTCTTCGTCATCTCCGTCTTCCCATTCCTCATCGAGATCCAGCAGCAGGGCATAGAGCTGATCAAAAAGCTCTGGCGGCTCATCGGGGGTGAGCAGGTAGGGATCCCCTTCGTCAGGCAGAGCGGCGTAGAGCAAAACAGGATCGAGGGGGGTAAAGATGCCGTATTTCTTCTCTTGGTAGAAAAAGGTAGCTAGCAGTTGAAACTCCTGGGCATCTTCCTCGCTCTCGCCCAGCTCGAACACATCTTCCTCTTCGACTGGGGGCAATTCCCCCTGAACCGTGAGGATGTCGAAGCCATTTTGCTGCAAGGTGAGGTTCAACTCCCCCAAGACAGCCTGGATGGTGGGCAGGGTAGCCTGTAGCTCTTCGGGATCCGGCTCGTCCAGGATCCCTTCCATGTTGGCATCGCCGTTCACCGCTTGGCTGGGTTCTTCTTCCCCTTCCCAAACCAGCACTTTGATCACAGCATCAACGGGAGTCACCAGAGCATAGGTCTGCTCGTCGATGACCACCTGACGCAGGATCTCGCACTTGAGAGGCTGGTTTTGCTCGTCGCGGAGCACCAAGGTTTCATGGGATTCAGTCATTGAAAACAGCCCAGGAAAGATGGGGGTGTACAGAAGCTCATTCTCCCATGTTCTGCCCCCCTGCAATGCTGAGGGATCCCTTCCAGGCCCACCGGCAGAACTCTATGCTTCGGCTTCTCCTTCTGCTTGGGTTAAGGCTTCCAGAGCCAATAAAATCTCCTCTTCTCGGCGGGCGTAGGTTTCTTCGTCAATTTCTCCCAAATCTAGCTGAATTTGCAGGGCCGTAAGTTCTTTTTGCAGGTTTTCTTTGCTATCCAGCTGTGCTTCGGCGCGTTCTTGGATCTGCTCTGCTAGCCAAAGCAAACTTTGGGCCGGCCAAGTCAACAATTGCCAAACCATCCCAGGGCCCCTAAAGCAGATGATGAGTCTTCGTAATCCTATCAATTTGGATTCTCAGGTGGCCATTGCCCCGGCCTAGCCGTGAAACTTTTTGTTCCCTTCCTCCCCAAGCTGGAAAGACTGGGACACGCACGAAGCGCCAGGGGAAACACTGGCTATTGGTGCTCAGGCAAGTCCTAGCCGCGAAGACTAATCCTCTCGCTGGTGCTTCTCGATCCACTCCATGAGCTCCCCCTCGGAATGGGTACACAGGCGCTCTCCCGTGATTGGGTCTTGGACAGACCACCAGACCATGCCGCTGCCATCTACCCACTGCCGCACCCGCAGTTCATCGCAGGCCGCCAAGACTGCCTTCAAGCTCTGCCAAAGATGGCGCAGTCCTCTGAAGAGCGCTGAAGAGAAGGGATCCCTGCCGCCGTACTCGGCTGCCAGCTGCCGCTCTTCTTGTTTCAGCAGCTCCATCAAGCGGGTGTTGTTGGCCGCCCTAGCTGCTTCCAAACGACGGGCCAGGGAGGCTGCTATGTTTTGGCGATGGCGGGCCAGGAGACTTGTCCCCCTCATTTCAGCGATTGCACTCATAAGGCTGCTCTACATACCAGTACCTCTACACGATCAATCCTACCAAAAAATCTGTAGTCAAGGATACGAAAAGTGCAAAACCATCGGTCCTGCACGCTAACGTGCGGGATCCGATCCCAGTGCCCTGCCTGGGAGCTGCCGGAAGTTAATCCAACAAGGGGCCACCTGAGCAGCTCAGATCAATCGGCGGCTTCCCCGGACGGATTTAACGGGGGCTAATCCACAGGCAGCAAATTCAAGCGGAGCGGCAACCGGAGTTTTTCCGCGTCTTGCAGGAAAAAATGCTTGCAAGCCTACTTCCACGGAGCTGCCACAACTCGGAACGAGCCGACCAAAACAGCTTAGGCAGGAGGTGGAGAGGAAAAGGATGGGGGACTATCAACTTCAATGTAGCCTAACCCTCTCTTCTGGACGATGGTCCGTAGCTCCTGAATCAACTTTTGATCTTGGGAAGCGGTACGTGCTCCTGACTCGGCAGCCCATTCTTTCAAGCTTTGAATTTGGTCACGAGCAATGGCGGCTAGAGGAACCGTTTGGCGGGTGGTGCCCCAGGAGTAACGATACAGCCTGTTAAGGAACTAAGGGGCACAGTAGCAACACTTAGCAAACCAACTTCGGAAGCAGGACGGGTTGATAAGTAATAAAGAGGTCTCCACTATCTGCTCTATGCTACACTTCCCAGCTTCTAGCGAATGGGTTGGCATATCCCTCTCTCCTTCCTCTTGAATACTTGTATCCTATTTTTAATAGGCTGTAGCAACAATGTGAGTCTAAAGAAAGGTGTACTCGTCGTAAAGGGATCCCTTGAACAAAGCGCCGTTCAGGTTAGCTCCCCGCAGGTTGGTGCCCCGCAAGTCGGTTTGGCTCAAGTTGGCTTCCTGCAAGTCTGCTTCTCGCAAATCAGCTCCTCTTAAATCCGCTCCGGTCAAGTCCGCTTGCTGCAGGTAGGCTCGGCGCAAATACGCATCTGCAAGGTTAGCTCGGGCCAAGCTCCAGCCGGAACGCGGCTGGTTGAGAACCCGCCAAACTTGTTTCCACTTGGGATCCAATTGGGTCTGGGCGTCTAGGCGTGTCCCCTGCAGGACGGCCTGGCTGAGATCTGCCCCTTGTAGGTTGGCTGAGGTTAAGTCGGCCCCGCCGAGGTGGGCTTCGCGGAGATTGGCGCCGCGCAGATCGGCATGGACAAAGTTAGCCTCTCGCAAATTGGAGCCCTGCAAGTCCGCTTGCAGTAGGCGAGCTTGGCGCAGGTTAGCCTTTTGCAAGGAAGCCCTGCAGAGGATGACTTGGCTGAGGTCTGCATCGGCAAGGTTGGCTTCATCCAATTGGGCCGAGTGGAGATAGCCCCCGCAAAGATTTGCCTCCGACAGATCCCTGCCCACCAGATCTCGTCCTTCCTGCTCCCAGTTGAGGATTTGCCACACCTGGCGCCACTTTTCTGCAATTTGGGTCTCAGGGGTAAGGTGGGCGCTCCGCAGCAGGGATCCCCGCAAGTCCGCTCCCACGAGATTGGCCTGATGCAAATCGGCGTCAGCCAAAACGGCGCTGCTTAGGTTAGCCCCCATCAGGTTGGCTTGGCGCAAGTTGGCTTGCCGGAGATTGGCCTGGCTGAGGTTGGCATGGCTCAAGTCCGCCCCTTGCAGATGGGCTCCCTCAAGGCGGCTATGGCTGAGGTCAGCGTAACAAAGAATGGCTTCAGTTAGGCGGGCATTGTTCAAATCAGCAGCTTTTAGCTGGGCCCGCCATAGGTTAGCCTGACGTAGGTTTGCTCGACACAGATTGGCTTGTTCCAGGAAGGCTTGGCGCAGGTTGGCATTCACCAAGACAGTTCCCACCAAAATGGCCCGGCACAGAACTGCTTCAGCCAGACAAAGGCCAGAGAGGTCGGCCCCGCTGAGGAGGATCCCTTGCAGATCTGCTTGGTAAAGCCCCAGGGCGCTGAGATTCAGCTGCTTGAAATCCCGTTCCCCCTGAGCGTATTGGTGCAGCAGTTGCTGGACGGGGCTGAGCATGATTCCTTATCTACCAAATCCACCAGGAGATCCTGGCCGCGAACACAGACAGGGTAAGCCGATAGGTAGAGGGTGTTACGGCAGCCAAACCACTCGTAGCGGTGATCCCGGATCTGTTTGTAGCCCAGATCCCCCAGAAACTTCAAGCCAGGAAAGTTGCGGTACAGAGCCAGCCACACCTCCCCGCTCGGCAAAAGGGCGGCAATTTGTTCAATGGCAGCGGATCCCTGCCAGCGGCGCTCTGGGTGCTCCAGATCGATGAGAATCATCCCCAGCTCCACCTGCTCCGGTGGGATCCCCCATTGGGCCAGGGTAGAAGCATCTTGCATGGGGGCATAGCAAAACTGCCGTCCGCGATCCAGTTGCTCCAAGAGCTGAACGCCGGTGGCACAGAGGTTGCAGAGGCCGTCGTAGATAATCATGTAGGGCATGGTGGGATCCCTCAGGCGGGCTGACCCAAAATCTGGGCTTGGTACTGGGCTTCGGTAAGCAGTTGCCGAGGCTGCCGCTGCAGGAACACCCGACCCATCAGGTGATCGTATTCGTGCTGAAAGATCCGCGCCGGAAAATCCTGCCAGACCACCCTTTGCTGAACGCCTTCTGGAGTGTAATACTCCACCTCCACTTCGCGGGCGCGGGCCACCAGACCACGGCAATTGGGCACACTCAAGCAGCCTTCCCAACCCAGCACCTGTTCAGAACTGCAAGCCAGCAGACGGGGGTTAACCATCACCAGAGGCTGCATTTGCGGCGCTTCCGGGTAGCGGGGATTGGGACGAGAGGCCACGATCAGCACTTGGAGCAGGGATCCCACCTGAGGAGCAGCCAAGCCCACCCCCTGCGCCTCTTTCAGGGTAGCCAGCATACCTTCTATAAGATCCTGCAAGGCCGGCGTTTTGAACTCTGTCACCGGCTCGGCCACTTGCGTCAGGATGAGATCCCCCAATTGGCGTAGGCGAAAAGTCATGGCTTGCCCCAAGCAATTCTTCTTCTCAGTCTAGCGGGGATCCCTGAGCAGCCTAGCGGCTCTTGCCAGTAGCCACCAGTTCCAGGGCCAGCTTGGAGCGCTTCAGCCCTTCTGGGATGGGGATGGGGTAGTGGCCGGTAAAGCAAGCGGAGCAGAACGAGTTGGGATCCCGGCCCGTGGCAGCCAGCATGCCTTCCCAGCTCAGGTAGGCCAAAGAATCCACTCCAATCTTCTCGGCGATTTCCTCTACGGAATGCTGGGCAGCAATCAACTGATCCTGGCTATCGGTATCGATGCCGTAGAAGCAGGGATGGGTGACCGGGGGGCTGGAAATGCGCATGTGGACCTGGGTAGCCCCCGCCTGGCGCAGGGCCTTGACGATTTTCTGGCTGGTGGTGCCCCGCACAATTGAGTCGTCCACAATAACAATCCGCTTCCCCCCCAGCACATCTTCCAGGGGGTTGAGCTTCATGCGAATGCCCCGCTCCCGCATGGATTGGGTGGGCTGGATAAAGGTGCGGCCCACGTAGCGATTTTTGATCAGCCCTTCCGTGTAAGGGATCCCCGACTGGCGAGCATAGCCAATGGCTGCCGGCGTGCCGGAATCGGGAACGGAGATCACCCAGTCAGCTTCTGCCGGGGCCTCCTTGGCCAGTTGTTCTCCCAAACGCACCCGGTAGGAGTAGAGGCTTTCCTCATGCATCCAACTGTCGGGGCGGGCGAAGTAGATCATCTCGAAGATGCACAGCTTGGGGGTGGCCTCCGCCCAACGCACCGATTGCAGCCCCCGACGGCTGATCCACACCAACTCTCCCGGCTCCACCTGCCGCAGAGGGTCGGCCCCAATGATATCCAAAGCACAGGTTTCTGAAGCCAACACGTAATGCAGCGGCTCGGCCTCGGGGTGGCTGAGGGTGCCGTCGCTGCAGATGATCTCCAGCATCTCTGACTGCAGCAGCTCATCCAGAGCGGGGTTGCTGCTCAAAAGCCCCAACACCAGCGGACGCACCCCATAGGGATCCCGTGCCCCGATCAGGCCCTCTGGCGTGCCGATCACCAGACTAAAAGCCCCCTGACAGCGGCGCAAAGCTTGGCAAGTGGCCGCGATCCAATCTTGACCTTGGTTCACCGCCTGGGCAATGGCGTGGGCAATACACTCGGAGTCGGTGCTGCTGGTCAGGTGCCGGTCGGCGGCCTCCAGTTCCTTCCGCAGCTCTTCCGCATTGACCAAATTGCCGTTGTGGGCCAGAGCCAGCGGCCCCAGGCGAGTCTCCACGATTACCGGCTGAGCATTGGCCACGCGGCTGGATCCAGTGGTGGAGTAGCGGGTGTGACCAACCGCCAGATCCCCGGTGAGTTGGGCCAAGTTCACCTCGTCGAAGACCTGAGAGACCAAGCCCATCGCCTTGTGAACCCGGCAAAAGGATCCCTCAAAAGTGGCGATCCCTGCCGATTCTTGGCCGCGATGCTGCAAGGCAAATAGGCCAAAGTAGGCCAGCTTGGCCACCTCCTCTCCTGGAGCCAGGATGCCAAAGACCCCGCAAGCCTCTTGCAGCTCTTCCCGGGCATACCCCGCCCCGCTGATGTTTTCTGAGGGGTACAGGGCATCAACGCCAACGGCAGTCTGCCCCTCTGCTTCTCCACAGCCAGAAGATGGTTCTGCTCCCGCCCTTGCTGCCATGGATCCTCGTCTTGCTGTCACGCTTACCAGTCTAACTCGGCCCAGGTCATTCCCCTCTATCTGGCTTCACCCCCAAAGGGGAAGTCCACAGGTGGGGTTTGTAAAAAGCTAAGACTCTATCTATAGTGTTAGCAGCGTGTAAGCGCTGCTGTGGCTGAGAAGCAGCCTGGCCGAGTTTTTGAGTTGGACACCACCAAGGCTCGGCTCTCCCAGAACCGGCAGGATCCCAAAGCTTTGTGTTGTGAGGAGTCAAACCCCATGAGACAGCAGCCCCATAGGTTCCGTCAGAGCTGGACGTTAGCAGCCTCCTCTGTAATAAGGGCCAGTGTAGCCGCTCTTCTGTCGTTGTCACTGGTGGCCTGCCAAGAAGATGCCGGCGAACAGCCTGCGGTTACCATCACGCCGATAGCGGTGGTGGCTCCAACGCCCACTCCTTTCCTCATCCCCAGTCCTGTCCCTACGCCGCCGCCCACCCCTCTGCCTACCCCGACCCCCACTCCCCTCTTGAATCCTTTCCCCACTCCCAGCCCCTCTCCCACTGCTTCCTTTGCAGCAGAGCCGCCTTCGATTGCCGTGGTGGCCCTGACGGACGCGCGACAGACGGTACCCTTCAACGTGCTGGTGGCCGTGACGACTCCTGCAGGTTTGGGGGCCGGCATCAGCTTCCGGGTGGAAATCCGACAAAGCCCCCTTACCCTCACCTTTGATTTCACTGCCGCTGCCGTCGGCTGTCAGCCCAACAGCAGAGCCTGCATTGGCACCATCCCCATCACCATTCCCACTTCTGCTCCCACCGGGGATTATGAGGTGACGGCAATGGTGGCGGATACCCAGGGCCGAATTGCTTCGGCCAAAGCTCCTTTACGGGTGTTGCCTGCGCCCAGTCCCTCCCCCTCGCCAACGCCGACCGGCACCCCCAATCCCTTTCCCTCGGTATCCCCTTCGCCCAGACCCAGTCCCTCTCCCAGTCCTTCGCCGACGCCCAGCCCCAGAAGCTTCTAACTCCCTCAGGCAGTCTCTCTTGTCGATTCAGGACTAAGGTAGCTCTTGAAGAACTCGCTTCAGGGTGGCGATCAGGTGTTCAATATGGGCTTCCTCGATGATCAAAGGCGGGGAAAGGGCGATGGTATCACCTGTAGTGCGAATCAATACCCCACGTTCGTAGCAGCGCAAAAAAGCTTCAAAAGCCCGCGCTGTCGGTCGGCCAGGGATCCCTTCCAATTCAATTGCCCCCACCAAGCCGAGGTTGCGCACATCGATGACATGAGGCAAGCCCCGTAGGGAATGGAGAGCCTCCTCCCAGAGGGGAGCGAGGTTGGCAGCCCGCTCGAACAAGCCTTCTTCTCGATACAGGTTCAGGGTAGCCAAGCCGGCGGCACTGGCAACCGGGTGGCCGGAGTAGGTGTAGCCGTGGAAAAACTCGATGGGGCTCCAGGACAGCGTCCTGCTGTTGTCCCCTGGACGGTGCAGGTCATCAGCGGAACCAGCAGCCTCCATGAAGGCGCTGTAGATCTCTTGCTTGACGATCACTGCGCCCATCGGGATGGTGCCATTGGTGAGGCCCTTGGCACAGCAAATCAGATCCGGCACCACCCCAAAGTAATTGGCCGCAAAAGGGGATCCCAGACGCCCAAAGCCGGTGATCACCTCGTCGAAGATGAGCAGAATGCCGTACTTGTCGCAAATGGCCCGCAGCTTTTCCAAATAGCCCACCGGCGGCAGCAACACCCCCGTTGAACCGGCAACCGGCTCTACGATCACCGCTGCAATCGTGCTGGCATCGTGGAGAGCGACGATCCGCTCCAAGTCTTCTGCCAAGTGGGATCCCCAGCGGGGCAGGCCGCGGCTAAAGGCGTTTTGCTCCAGGTTGTGGGTGTGGGGCAGGTGATCCACTCCGGGAATGAGGCTGCCGAAAAACTTGCGGTTGTTGGAGATGCCCCCGACCGAGATGCCCCCAAAGCCAACGCCGTGGTAGCCCCGTTCCCGGCCAATCAGCCGCTGCCGGGATCCCTGTCCGCGTATCCGGTGGTAGGCGATGGCCATTTTCAGGG
>NZ_JANSHS010000207.1:0-5005 GCF_047461695.1 Synechococcus sp. R6-7 | reverse complement strand
GAAGCAGTCAGGGTCGGGTAGTTTACGTCTGCTCCCATCTGTTCTGGTGGCTCTTGTGGACCTTTCCAGAGAGTGCCCTTTGCCTTGCTCGACCAGGCAGAGCAGAATGCTTCCCCCGGAAAGGTTGGGTATTTCTTGAGGATCCCTTCCCCGTTTTTCATGGCCTACGCTCGCCGCTACTTGCGCTTTCCCTCTCAGATCTTGGGCCGGGAAATGGAGATGCTCCACTTTGGGCATCACGGCTACCCGCTGATCTGTCTGCCCACCAGCAACGGGCGTTTTTTTGACGTGGAAGATCGCGGCATTATTGCCAGCCTCAGCCATCATCTGGAACAGGGCTATTTGCAGGCTTTTTGCGTGGAAACCCTAGATTGGGAGACTTTGTTCAACCGCCAGCTGGACTTGCCCCAACGGCGGGATCGTTGGCTGTTGCTGGAGCAGCACTGGGTAGAAGAGCTGATCCCCTACGCCAAGGCCGAGGCGCAAAATGAGTTTCTGGTGGTGGCTGGGTTTTCCCTGGGAGCTACCCATGCTGTCAACCTCACCTGTCGGCATCCCGGCTTGGTGCGCCGTTGCTTGGCCCTGGGGGGGCCCTACGATGTGGCCGCTCTCGGCTCCATCACCGGCTGGGATCCCCAACGGGCAGAGCAGGAGCTGTATTTCATCAACCCGCTGGCCTATATGTCCAACATGAGCCGGCAACTCTGGGATCACTTGGGCGGGCGCAACACCGAGCTGAAGCTGCTCACCGCTCGCCACGACCACTGCCTCAGCGACAACCTGCGTCTGGCGGAAGTGCTTAGCCGCAACAACATCCCCCATCAACTGGAGGTATGGGAGGGGAATCACGATTGGCCCACTTGGCAAGCGCAAATCCGCGCCTTCGCGTAGGATCCCTTGCAGGGAATAGCTTTTGACGAGAGAGCTTTGATGATTGAAGACTATTGGGTTGGCAGCCTGCACTTCAGCGAGCCTTTCGGGGACGATACTCTGGCTCGCCTCAACGCACTTCCCCCTGTTCAAGCTCGCAACGGCCAAACTTACAAGATCCGGGCCGAACATGTCACCATTCATGAGGTGAACCTGGATTACCGCACCAAGTATCGCTTGATCCTGGATCGCTTCAGCTACCTTTACCCCCAAGCCATCGGCCTGTTCATGGGCTTTGCCTTTCGGGGGGTTTACCTCATCAACAACCCGTTTAGCTTTTATTACTACCTGCGCAACAAAGATGCTGCCTACATGGTGGTCAAAGAGCTGGGGATCTCCATCCCCAAAACTTACATTCTGCCCCCTAAAGAAGCCCCTGCATTGAAAGCAGAGGACTTTAAGTATCACAAGTTTTTCGATTGGCAGGGGATGGCGGAAGATCTGGGCTGGCCAATGGTGATCAAGCCGGCGGAGGGGCGAGAGGCCATTGGAGTAGAAATAGCCCACAACATGGAGCAGCTCCTCTATTTTTACGACCGCTCTGGATCTCAGGTGATGATGATCCAAGAGAAGGTCAAAACCCCTTACCCTTGGCAGATTCGCGCCCTCTGCATTGGCCGAAAGATCATTCCGATCAAGTATATCTTTCGCAAGTTCGATGCCAGCGAATATCTGTTTGATCCAGAATTTCTTACCCCGGAAATGGGCCAGAAAGTCATCAATACCTGTCGGATTATCAATCGAGTTTTGGGCTATGAAATGAACTCGGTGGAGCTATTCATCGACGAGCAGGGAGAGCTGCAGGCCATCGACTTTAACAATCCGGTGCCCGATGGGCGGCTCAAGGCTTTGGGAGAGATCTTCTATAACGATTACCAGCAGGCCCTTTGCGATTTGGTCTTGGACATCGTGCGGGAACAGCGTCCTTTCGACTTCCTGCCCCCAGATATCAACCGCTTTGCCCACATTGCCCGACGGGCCGATCTCACCCGCGAGCAGAAGTTTCAGATGGCTCTGGATTTGGCCAACCGTTACTACGAGCCCAGGGATCCCGATTAAAATCAAACCAGAACCCAAAAGTGTGGTTTTCCGCCGGAGAAGTTGTGGACGGGCAAAGGAGCAGCAGCGTGGTCTCCGACCCCGTTTCAGGGTGGTACGTGATCAAGCAGGCGCAGGGATCCTGCCAGGTGCTGCATTTGGCGGCGGGGGATCCCCTCTTGAGTCGGCAAGAGCATTGGGGGGCCTTTTCCCGGCCAAGCTGAGGCGATTGGGCGGCGGGTTGGTCTGATCCAGGCAGGCAAATGTCAACCGGGTTGAAATGGCGCTGGTGCCACGATATTCGCGAGATCCCGGCAGGGGCCTGGCACGCCTTGCAAACGGAGCGCACCTCTCCTTTTTTGGAATACGAATGGTTGCACAGCCTAGAAAGCTCAGGTTGTGCCAGCCGCAGGACAGGGTGGCTGCCCTGTCACCTGTTGGTGGAGGCGGACGGCCGGTTGATTGCTGCTGCCCCCTTGTATTTGAAAAGCCACAGCCAGGGGGAGTTTGTCTTTGACCAAGAATGGGCTGCAGTTGCCGGCCAATTGGGGGAACGCTACTACCCGAAGTTAATCGGCATGGCCCCCTTCACCCCGGCCACGGGCTATCGCATCCTCGTCCATCCCGAGTATTCGGAAGCAGAGGTGTGGTCGTTGATGCTGGCAGCCATTGACCGGTTTTGCCAAGAGAAGGATATTTCGGTGTTTAGCTTGCTTTATGTAGATCTGGACTGGCGGACTCAACTGGAATCGGATGGATTTACGCCCCGGATCACCCACAACTACCAGTGGCACAACCCCGGCTACCGCTCTTACGAAGACTTTTTGAGCCAGTTCAATGCCAACCAGCGGCGCAACATCAAGCGAGAGCGGGCTGCAATGGAAAAAAGCGGCCTAGAACTCAAGATTTACACAGGAGAGGAGATCACGCCCCGCCTGTTGTCTCTCATGTACGACTTTTACAGCAACACCTGCGCCCAATTTTGGAACTGGAGCAAATATCTCAATCGCCGCTTTTTCGAGTCTCTCTATCCCAACTATCGGGAGCGAGTTGTGCTGGTGGCCGGGGAACGGAATGCAGAAATTGTGGGGATGTCTTTTTGTATTCGTAAGGGAGATCGCCTGTTCGGGCGCTACTGGGGTTGTCGGGAGGAGGTGAAGTTTTTGCACTTTAACGTTTGCTACTACGAGCCCATTGCCCTCGCCATCCGAGAAGGGATCCGCAACTTTGATCCCGGCGCAGGGGGATCCCATAAGATTCGACGGGGATTTCCGGCCACGCCTGTGTACAGCTACCACCGCTTCTACAGCCGAAGGCTACAACAGGTTTTGGTGCCCTACCTAAACCGGGTTAACCCTCTCATGTTGGCCGAGCTGGAGAACGTGAATCAAAATGAGGTTCCTTTTCGAGAAGATGTTTTGCCTTCTCTATCTGCTTTGACCAAGGAGTGAACCACTTCATTGGATGGGGTTTTCAATCCCGTAAGCAGTTGGCGGCTGACATGCTTTTTGCCTTGCTACAGCTTTTTCCGGCAATGCTGACTCCAGCCAACACGACCTGACCTATGGTTATAGTTATTTCGAATTTCGGCGAAACAGCCTAATGGAACATCCGATCCCTTCCGGCCTTCCTGATCCCGTTAAACCTGGGGATCTCTTGGCGTTGGAGGTCACAGCCCTGACCCCCCAGGGAGATGGCATTGCCCACACGGTAGGACTTGGACAAGGGCGAGTGGTGTTTGTGTCCCAGGCGGTGCCCGGGGATCAGGTGGTGACCCAAATAACCGAGATCAAGCGCAACTACTTGGTCGGGCGAATTCGGTCGCTGATTTCTCCCTCTCCCCAACGGGTGCGACCAGCCTGCATTGTGGCGGACAAATGTGGTGGCTGCCAATGGCAACATGTCAGCTATGCCCAGCAATTGGCCACCAAGCAGCAAATCCTCAGGGATGCACTGGAGCGGATTGGCGGTCTGACTCTGCCGCAGCCTGTCCCTATTTTGGGATCCCAGCAGCCGCTGCGCTATCGCAACAAGGTCACCTACCCCATGGCCAAACCGGAGGGCCAGCCCTTGCGCATGGGCTACTACCAACGGGGCAGCCACCGCCTGGTGAACCTCAACCAATGCCCCGTGCAAGACGAGCGGCTGGATGTGTTCCTGAGGGAAATCAAGCGGGATCTCCAAGAAACGGGCTGGAGTGTCTACGACGAAAGTCGTCACCAAGGTCATCTCCGCCACTTGGGTTTGCGCATCGGTCGCCGTACCCGCGAGGTGCTCCTGACCTTGGTCAGTTGCAGTCGTCGCCTGCCCCATCTGGAAAGCTGGGCCGAACGCTGGATGCAGCGCTACCCTGACCTGGTGGGGGTCTGTCTCAATCTCAACTCGGCCCGCACCAATGCCATCTTCGGCCCGGAGACTGAGGTGATTGCCGGTCGGGGGTCTTTGCGGGAGGAATTTGCCGGTTTTTCCCTCTGGATCGACAGCACCTCTTTCTTCCAGGTCAACACAGAGCAAGCAGAAGCCTTTTTTACCTGGATAGCCGACCAACTGAACCTGCGGGGAGAGGAAACCATCCTGGATGCCTACTGTGGCATCGGCACCTTAACCTTGCTGCTGGCGCAACGGGCGAAACGGGCGATGGGGGTGGAAGCTTTGCCGGAAGCGGTGGCCCAAGCCCGCTACAATGCCCAGTTCAACGGTATCGCCTCAGCCCAATTTTTCCAGGGCACGGTGGAACAGGTTTTGCCGACCCTGCCCCCTGCCGACATTGTGGTGCTGGATCCGCCGCGGCGCGGCTGCGACCGCCAAGTGCTCGAGACCCTAAAGCTGCGACGACCACCACGCATCGTCTACATTAGCTGTCACCCTGCCACTTTGGCGCGAGACTTGCAGATCCTACTGGCAGAGGGATCCTATCGCCTTACCCAATGGCGGGCGGCTGACTTCTTTCCCCAAACCGGGCATGTGGAGGGGGTGGCCTTTTTGGAGCGAGTTTGAAGAGTACGCACCCTGACCAAAAGGCGCGGCAAGCCCCGTC
>NZ_JANSHS010000206.1:0-839 GCF_047461695.1 Synechococcus sp. R6-7 | reverse complement strand
ATAGTCCAGCATATCATTGACTAGAGTCATACTCTCCCCTCTTCCTTTGGGAAAAGGGCCGGGGGTGAGGGATCCCCGCCAATCTCCACAGGCCACAGAGCCTCTGGCGGCAAATGGATCCACACTGCCTGCCCCGGCGCAAACATCTGATGGGGAGCCACCCAAGCCTGCAGACTGCCCCAAGGGGTTTGTAAGGTCAGCCGTCGCTGGGTGCCCGCAAAGCGTTCCGCCATCACCTGGGCCAAGAAAACATTGTCGGCCAAGCCGGGCGGCTGGGGAAGCACCTGCACCTGTTCCGGACGCACCGTCAGCCGCACCTGACCTTGAAGTGGCACGGCGCTTTTCAAGCGGATCCCGTTGTTGAGGCGAAGCTGGTGACCCTCCGCCTGCGCATCGAAAAAATTGACCCCGCCAAAAAAGCGGGCAATGCGCTCGGAGCGCGGCTGCTGATAGAACTCCACAGGGGATCCCACCTGGTGTAGCTGCCCCTCAAACATCAGGCCGATGCGTTGGGCCATGGCTGTGGCTTCTGCTTGATCGTGGGTAACCAGCACCGTCGTCACCCCTGTTTCCGCCTGCAGCTCCAGGATGAGGGCCTGCATCTCTTGGCGCAGGTTGGCATCCAGGGCCGATAAAGGTTCATCCAACAGCAGCACCTTGGGCCGAATCACCAAAGCCCGCGCCAGGGCCACCCGCTGCGCTTGTCCGCCAGAGAGCTGGCTGGGCCGACGCTGAGCAAAGCCGGCCAATTGCACCCGCTCCAACATGCGCCAGGCGGCAGCCTCCCGCTCTGCCCGGGGAATACCCCGCATTTTCAGGCCAAAAGCGACATTCTCCCC
>NZ_JANSHS010000205.1:0-2024 GCF_047461695.1 Synechococcus sp. R6-7 | reverse complement strand
AGCAGTGTTCAGCGTAAATGTATCAGGTGCTGACATGCTCCCCTACACCCAGATTGTCGCCCACCGTGGGGAGCACACCCACGCCGAGGAAAATACCCTGGCCGCTTTTGCTGCCGCTATTGAGGTGGGGGCCGACCAAATTGAGCTGGATGTGCGCTGTAGCCGAGATGGGATCCCGCTCGTTGTTCACGATGCCGATTTGGATGGACAGCCTTTGTCTGCGCTAACCTGGGCCGAGATTCGGGCCCGCAAACCCACGATTCCCACTCTTGAAGAGACCCTGTCACATATCAAGGGCAAGATCACCCTCGATATCGAACTCAAAGAAGCAGGCTATGAGGAACAAGTCCTTGCCCTCGTTAGCGATATTTTGACCCCCGAAGAATTTGTGATCACCTCTTTTTTGCCTCAGGTGGTGCAGCGGGTTAAAACGCTTTTGTCCCCGCAACCCAAGGTTGGCCTGTTGATCGAGGCAAAGGCTGAGGAGCAAGCCAAGGGATCTTTACTTACCCGTTGCCGGGAGTTGGGAGCGGATTTTCTGGCCCCCCACTACAGTTGGGTGAACTTGCAGTTCTTGGCTGAAGCTGAACAGGCCGGGATCCCTCTGTACGTTTGGACGGTGAACGATCCTGAAGTGATGAAGTTGTGCTTGCAGCCATTTGCCGGCTCAGTAGGACAAAATCCCGTTGTTCAAGGGTTGATTACCGACCGTCCCCAATTGGCTTTGCAAATTCGCGCCCACCTTTTGGCAGGAGTAGAGGGGGCAAAACCCTAGACCATGGGCACAAACTGCACCGGAAAAGCCCCTTTTTGAACCCATCCTTGGGCTGTTTTGCAGAGGATCAGCAAGGACTGGGATCCCTGGGCACCGGAGTCCGAAGGGCTTTCTCCCACCGGCACCACCAAGGTGCCCCCCACCGCCAGTTGATCCAGCAGCACCGTCGGCACAGTTGGGGGCGCTGCCGTCACCAGAATGGCATCGTAGGGAGCATGCTCTGGCCAACCTTGGTAGCCATCCCCCTGACGCACTTCCACGTTGCGATAGCCCAGGGCAGCGAGGGTTTGTTGAGCTTGAGCAGCCAATGGGGACAGACGCTCCAGGCTATACACTTGCCGGGCCAGCTCTGCCAAAACAGCCGCCTGATAGCCGGAGCCGGTGCCGATTTCCAACACCACCGATTCAGGCGTGAGGCGAGCAGCTTCTGTCATAAAAGCAACAATATAGGGCTGAGAAATGGTCTGGCCATAGCCGATGGGCAGAGGGCAATCCCTGTAGGCCCGATCCCGCAGATCAGAGGGGACAAAAAGGTGACGCGGCACTTTTCCCATGGCTTCCAGTACCCGTGGATCTCGGATCCCTCGTTTGATGAGCTGTTTCTTGACCATCTGCTCCCGTTGGGAAGCAAAAGGATCGGAAGCGTCTGGGGGCTGAGGTTCAACTTCTGGGATCCCAGCTGGAGAGCGAGAAGAATGTCTCCACCGGAAGGATGAGAATGGGTTGATCACCGATACACAACCTCCAGAAACGATGAGCTGCTCAGATCTTTCTCCGCTGCAACTGCTGGGCCGTCGAGCTTGGGGCTATGGATTCCACTCTCCCTCTTCCCCCCTGAGAAGGAAGGACTGGAGACGCTTGCTGCACGTGACATGAAGAGGATGAGTTAACCCAATTTCTCGCGTTGCAAGGGGGGCAGGGGTGAGGGAAAAAGCGCCTGGAGAGCTCTACCCCGATCCTGGCTCACCTTCGGCAAGACTTCACCGCTTGATGAAGAGATTGTTGCTGAATGGGAGGATGAAAAAACGGGATCCCCAAGATCCCCTACCTTGATTCTGCTGGGCTTTCTTGAACTTCGTTGGAGCCTCAGGTAAAGCTTACAGCCGGGATCCCCATGGGAGATATGGGATCCGGTTTGATCAAAATTGTAAAGTTTTGTGCGCAATCTGCCGGGGCGAGCAATCACCACCCTGGTTCTGCCAGCGCAAGATTTTATAGTGTTGATCCCTACCTTTTCCCCGCAAGGGGA
>NZ_JANSHS010000204.1:0-1873 GCF_047461695.1 Synechococcus sp. R6-7 | reverse complement strand
AAAGGCAGCTTTGATGTCCTCATTGGTAGCTCGATCGGGGTCAAGTCCAAAAACCCGCCATGGCAAGTCGTACTTGAAGATGTTGATCCCGTTGATGCAGCCATACCCCTCTTCCCCCTCTTCGTTGGGAAGGATCCCGATGTGCTGACGATAAATGCGCTCCAAATCGTCTATGTTGGATAAGCTCAGCTTGCCCATGCCGCTGGTTGCCAGTTTGAAGCTGGCTGACTTTCTCAGCTCGGCTGCGTTTTTAACGCCAAAGTGGTTGTAAATCGCTTTCTGCAGCTCTTTGACAGACAACCGAGGCGGTGGCTGTAGCTGCCTGACCACAAACCGCGCAAAATTCTCCAGGAGTTCCTTAGAGATGCCGTAGGTATCGGAAAGGCGCTGGATTTCTGCAGCAATCGCCCCTTGCGGATCGGGCTTGGTCTCTTCTCTTGAGGTTGCCCTAGTTGTTTTTGGTTTTGTGCTGGCGGCTTTTTTGGGCATGGCTTCCCCTCAAGTCAGTGATGCCAAGTGTAGATCCGCACAAAACTTATAGGCTGTCTGTGAATTTATTTGCACAATGATGCAGACAATCTTAGGTCAGTGTAACAATGTTGCCGGTACCTGTAAAGCTTTGCACCACATAAGCTTCGCCATACCGATGCCCAGTTGGATGGCTTGGTGTGGGGAGCAGATCCGCACTGGGCGGCCCCGCAGGCGAATCTCGCCAGCATCCGGCTGGTAGAGGCCCGCCAGCATGTTCATCAGGGTGGTTTTCCCGGCGCCATTCTCCCCCCGGAGAGCGTAAATCTCCCCGGCCCGTAGTTCAAAGTCCACGCCAGAGCGCCCCCAGCTTGCCTGTTCGGTTGAGTTCCCCCGCCAGGATCCCTACCAGACAGGCTCTCTCATAAAAAGGCTGATCATAAATGGAAGGCTCTCTGAAGAAAGAGGTACACAGGTTGAGTACCACCTTTCCTTGGCAGTGAACGTATTTCCGGCTACTTTTCAGCGCCAACTTGGGGCCGCCCCTTCAGCTTTTGGGGATCAGTCGCTTCGGACAGGCAGCACGGATATGGGATTCGCTCAGGTCGGGCATGAGAGCCAAGGCCCGCTGAGCATCAATTTGCGCTTCGCACACTGCCTCCAGTACCTGCTCAGCCATCAGGGAAAGGGGCATATCGGCAGTTTGTTCGGGATCGGTATCCAGGGAAATTTGTCGGACTCCCACAGGGGGGGGTGGCAACACCGGCGGAGCTGCCTGCGGGGACAGGGTGGTGGAAGTGCCCACCTCCAACTGCGCTTCTGCCAGGGCCACACCGTGCCCCACTATCAGTAGGGATCCCAGCAGCAGGGGCCATCCTAGCCTACGACCCCCTCTGCCGAACTGAGTTGGATACTTCTGCCATTGCTCCAGACCGCTGATGTTCTCGGCCCTGTTGAGCCTGTTGCCGAGCATGTCACCTCTCCAAAACCACCCCTTTGCTCAAGATATCCAACACAACTTGAATTTGCAGTAGGCTATCGTTGGCCCTCCAGGTAGTGCCCACCCGTTGCCAAACTTTGCCCGCTCCAGCCCTGCCCCCTCTATGGCCCGTCTGTCTCAAGAGCTAGCCCGGTTTTCCCGCCTTCCCGAGAGCCCAGAGCAACCCGAACCCTCCCCGGAAGGGTTGATCCGCATCGAAGACATTCTAAAACTGGCGGGCGAGCGCAGTTTTGGCTTGTTTTTGGCGGTGCTCTCTTTCCCTTCTGCTTTGCCTCTGCCGGCTCCCGGCTATTCCACTCCCTTTGGCGTGGTCATCCTGTTGCTGGCCGCACAAATGCTGGCAGGGCGAACCACTCCTTGGCTGCCGAAATGGGTGTTGCAGACCTCTATTGAACGGAAGCATTT
>NZ_JANSHS010000203.1:0-10076 GCF_047461695.1 Synechococcus sp. R6-7 | reverse complement strand
GGGGGGATGCCCTCAAGGCGCTGGTGTTTTTGACCATCTCGGTGACGGTGACGGTACAGGGGCTGACCGCGGCTTGGGTGGCCCGTTGGCTGGGTCTGGATCAGGGCAGTTCCACCATAATCATCGGCGATCATCCCCTTACCAACCAATTGGCCCAGTTGATGCGCTCGCTCAACCAGACGGTCGAGGTGATCCCGTTGGTTTCTGGGTCTTCCAAAAATGGGCACGGCAGCTACAAAGCTCCCCACCCAACAGACGGTAAGGACTCCATCCCGCCATCCCGTAAGTCCTCCACATCCCTGTCAGGAACGCCGAAGCGTCGTCCAGCAGATGGCTTGCCCCCACAACTTCATTCCTCTGACGGCAACGGCACCCACAAGTCTGCCCCAAGCCAGGAAGTCGGCAAGCCAGAAGCCATCCCCGGATCCCTGCAGGAAGCTGTACTGAACGAGTCTGCTTTGTTGAAGGCCGATATCGACCATGCGGAAACTCTGTTGATCCTGACTCTGGATCCGCAGGTGAACTGGGCCATTGCCGAGTTGATGGTGAAACTCTCGGTTTCGGCCACCATCTGGACGGTGTTGCTGCCGGATATGCCCATCTCAGAAGGGATCCGCACCTTGCAGCCTTCCTTCCCCCAACTGCAGCGCTGGGCCGGCTATCTGGAGGCCAACCGGGCTGAGCTGCGCTCGATCACCCTACCCACGTTGGCAGACCTGGGCCTGCCTCTCCCTTTATCGCTACGTGACGCTTCTGCGAATGCGGCCTCAACCCTGCCGGAGGCAGTGCGGAGCAATAGAGCTGATGTCTTGACGGCTCAAGAGTCGTTCCCGACAGCGGTGCGGAGCGCTTTTTCAGCACCAGCGCTGCCCAATCCCTTCCTGGCCCAGATGGGACTGGAGGATCCCACCCTTGAACGGCTGCGGGATCAGTTTGCCTATCGAATCAAAGCCGATCTATGCCTGCCCTTGTTGTTGGTGCGCCCGCAGCGGCTGAGGAGCGGCTCATCTCGACCGGGTCGGCTCTTCTACCTGCCTGAGCCAGACATTTGGCGACGCGGGGATCGCATCTACTACCTGGAGCGCGTTTCCAGCCCTGTGGATGCCGGTGCTCTCTCCGCCAAAGAGTCTGATTCCCAAGAATGGGATCCGTCGGCAGCCGTTCGCGTTCGCGACAGCGGTGCGGAGCACAACAGTGGGATAGAGTCTTTGGTGCTGCCCCAGTATGTTGAGGGCGTCAAGCTCCACTTTGATCTCTAGCCAGCCAGCGGCCACTGGGGATGAGGGAACACCCCTGCACCTGCTCAGGCCGACCCAGATAAACCCAAGCAAAGGTGCCGCTATCCAGTTGCACCCACTGCCGTTCGTACACCCGCGGGTGGTCTTCCAGCTCGTCCAAGCGGGCCAATAGACTTAGGGGAATGCGGTAGCACTCGCCGTAGAGCCGGTTTCGGCCACGAACTGCCATCGGGTAGGGGCCGAGACTGTAAAGATCAATGTGGTTGAGGCTGTCTGTCCCCAAAAATTCTGCCCCCTGCAGCAAGCTGTGGTATTGGCCGCCCCGCAGCAGGGATCCGTAGACAAAAACCACTGTGGTCGGTTGCATAGCGTTGCGGAGTAATACAGCTGCTTCACAGTGCCTTGAAAATTAGGGAGATTGCGTCCATTTTTGGCCAATGCGCGGCTCCGACCCGGCCAGTAGGCGCTCGATGTTGCGCCGATGAGCACCGATCACATACACCCCGCCCGCCAACGCAAACAACAAATAGGGCAAAGGTTGAGCTGTTGCCCACATCACCACCGGAGCCGCCACTGCCGCCAGCAGGGAGCTGAAGGAAACGATGCGGGTGAGGGCGAGCCCCAGCAGCCAGACGCCGAAAGTTGTCAGGGCTACTGGCCAAGCCATAGCCAACAAGATCCCCAGGCTGGTGGCCACCGATTTGCCCCCCCTGAAGCCCAGCCAGCAGGAACGGCTATGGCCGATCACTGCGAACAATGCCGCCAAAACCACCCACCACGCGGATCCCAAGGCCGATCCCAGGGCAACTGCTGCTGCCCCCTTGGCAGCATCCACCAGCAACACCAGCAGGGCGGGCCCCTTGCCCAACGTCCGCAACACATTGGTTGCTCCGGTAGAGCCGGATCCCTGTTGGCGAATATCGATGCCTCCCCACCAACGACCTACCCAATAGCCGGTCGGGATGGATCCCAGGAGATAGCCCCCCAGCACCGCAAGAAGAGCCGTAAGCAATGCAGGCATAGCAGGATCTGGAACGCTCTTCCCTCACTTTGCCACAGGGTCTGGGCTGCAACTGGGATCTTGCCCCGTCCGGGAGCTTTTGGCTGCTCGCGGCCTCGTCTGCAACACCGTTACGTTCGCGCCAGCGGTGCGGAGCACTTTCCCCCTGCCGTGGGCCCCGAAGAGGCGGGACAGAGTTCTCTCCACCCAATATCGAGAGTCGCTAAATATCGAGAGCCGCCAGATCCAAATGGGCACTGTGGGCCTCAATAAACTCCCGTCGGGGACCAACAGCATCTCCCATCAAGATGGTGAAAATGCGATCCGCCTCCACCGCATCTTCGATGGTGATTTGTTTGAGGGTGCGCGTTGCCGGGTTCATGGTGGTCTCCCAGAGTTGTTCGGGCATCATTTCCCCCAGACCCTTGAACCGTTGGATGGTGTACTTGGTGTTGGCAGGCAGCCCCCGCAGGATCTGGTCTTTCTCGGCGTCGCTGTAGCAATAGCGAACATTGTTGCGGCCCCACTCGATTTTGTAGAGCGGCGGACAGGCGATATAGACATAGCCCTGTTCCAGAAGCGCCTTTTGATAGCGGTAGAAAAAGGTCAGCAACAGGGTGCGAATGTGGCTGCCGTCCACGTCAGCATCGGTCATGAGGATGATGCGGTGGTAGCGCAGTTGGCTGGGATCAAATTCATCCCCTTTCACCCCCAAACCCAGCGCTGTGATCATCGCCTGAATTTCGGCGTTTTTGTAGATCTTGGCGGGATCCGCCTTTTCAATGTTGAGGATCTTGCCGCGCAGGGGCAACACCGCCTGAAACTGCCGATCCCGACCTTGTTTGGCGCTGCCCCCTGCAGAGTCGCCTTCCACCAAATACACCTCAGACTCCGCCGGGTCGCGGCAACTGCAATCGGCCAACTTCCCCGGCAGCGTGGAAGATTCCAGGGCAGATTTGCGCCGCACCAATTCTCTGGCCCGCCGGGCTGCCTCGGCAGCATTGAAGGACTGGATGGCCTTATCGACGATCCCCCTGGCCACGTTGGGGTTGAATTCCAAGTACTCCGTGAGCGCCTCGGAGACGAGGGTTTGCACAATGCCCCGCACCTCGGTGTTGCCCAACTTGGTTTTGGTTTGCCCCTCAAACTCGGGGTTAGGCACCTTGACCGAGACGATGGCCGTCAACCCCTCGCGCACATTTTCTCCAGCCAGGTTGCTGTCGGAGTCTTTCAGCTTGTTGAGCTTGCGGGCTTGGCTGTTGATGGTGAGGGTGAGAGAGGTTTTCAGGCCCTCTAGGTGGGTGCCTCCTTCGTTGGTGCGGATGTTGTTGGCAAAGCCAATCAAAGTGTCGGTGTACACATCCGAGCACCACTGCAGGGCCACTTCCACCTCCACCCCATCCCGCTCCCCTTGGATGTAGATGATGTCAGAGTGGATGGGCGTTTTTTCGTGGTTGATGAAGGCCACATATTCCTTGATGCCGCCTGCATATTGATAGGTTTCGCAGTGAGGCGGATCCCGCCGCAGATCGCTGAAGGTGATTTTCAAGCCGGCATTGAGGTAGGCCAACTCGCGAAAGCGGGCCGCCAATACGGCATAGTCAAACTCTCGCTCGGGAAAGATCAGCCCATCCGGCTTGAAGCGCACCTCTGTACCCCGCCGGTTGGATCCCTTGGGTTGGGGTTCGGATTTCAGGGATCCCACCACCGCCCCGCGCTCGAACCGTTGAAAGTAAACCTTGCCCTCTCGCCAAACCGTCACCCCCACCCATTCGGAGAGGGCATTTACCACCGATACGCCCACGCCGTGCAGCCCACCGGAGACTTTGTAGCCGCCACCGCCAAACTTGCCCCCCGCGTGCAGCACCGTCAGCACCGTAACCAGGGCCGACTGCCCGGTTTTGGGGTGGATGTCCACCGGAATGCCGCGGCCATTGTCCAAAACGGATACCGAGCCGTCGGGATGCAGGCTGATCTGAATATCATTGCAATAGCCGGCCAGGGCCTCATCCACAGAGTTGTCCACCACCTCGTACACCAAATGGTGCAACCCCTTCGGCCCGGTGGAGCCAATGTACATGCCAGGGCGTTTGCGCACAGCCTCCAAGCCTTCCAAAACTTGGATCTGCTCTGCACCGTAGTTTTCCGTCATTCCCAACTCCAATTCCGAAGAAGGCTCCCGGCCAAGATCAACAGAAACCCAGAAAAATTGACCTTAAAGGCCGAGGATGAGCTTAGCATCAAAAAACTGCCCCTATAATAGCACAAAAGGCTAGAACGGCCACACAGGCGCTTCTGAGGGCCAAGTTCAGGATGGGATGCAGGTACGGAAGTCAGGCCGTCTTGTCGAACTCTAACCCAGAAAGCTCTCCATCAGCCCAGGCGGCGGCTGCACGTGCAGTGCGCCTTTTTCCAAATCCACGACAGGCACCAGGGCTTTCACAAAGGGGATCAACACCTGCCGGTGATCAGGGGTTGTTATCTCCAGCACATCCTGGCCGGCTGCCAAAATCCCCGAAACCTGTCCCAGCAGCTCCCCTTGGTGATAGACGGCCAAGCCGATGAGATCGCGGTAGTGGTACTCTTCCGGCTGCAAGGGCAAGCGGTGGGAAGCCGGTACCAGCAGCCTAGCCCCCACCCAGGTCTCAGCCACCGTTCGATTGGGGATCCCTTCCAGTCGCACCAAATAAAGACCCTTAGCCGGGAAAAACTGCCCCTCGATCAAGGGGTGCAGCAGGGGCTCGGGATCCGTATCCCGCTGCAGCCAGCGCGGTCCGGGCTCTGTGAGGCGTTCTGGGAAATCCGACCAGCACCTAACCCGCAGCCAGCCCCGCAAGCCGTGGGCCGCCACCACCTGTCCCACCAGCAGCCAATCGGGATCCCGGGCCATCATGGTCGGTCAAACTCAGTCGAGCCGCGGAAAGTCCACTTCGGTTGGGAAAGAAGCCGGGGTACGCAGCTTCTGAGAGGCCGCCGCGCGAGATCCTTCCCCACCCTTGGCCACGTCCACCATGGAGAGCAGCCCTTGCAGGGTGCCAGGGATCGAATTGGGATCCATGAAGATTACCTTGGCGCTGGGACTGCTGCCTACCTTGAAGCCCATGTCGATATAGTTTTGCGCCATCAGGTATTGCAACGCATTGGCTGCCTCTGGATTCTCTTGCAAAGTGGCGGCGATGGTCTTGATGGCTTCAGCCGTGCCCTCAGCCAACAGCAGCCGCTCCCGTTTCTCCGCTTCTGCCCGCAATAGCTGCGCCTTGGCGGCCCCAGCCGCTTGGTTGATGCTGGCCTGCTGCTCCCCTTCTGATTTCAGAATGGCGGCCCGCTTCTCCCGCTCGGCAGCCATCTGCTTTTCCATCGAGTCTTGCACAGTCTTAGAGGGTTGAATGTCCCTGACTTCCACGCGCGTGATCTTGATCCCCCAGGGATCTGTGGCCTCGTCCAGCTCTGTCAAAAGGCGGGCGTTGATCTCGGCGCGGGAGGAAAAGGTTTGATCCAAATCCATGCGGCCAATTTCTGCCCGCAGAGCCGTCAGCACCAGGTTAACCAAAGCCCGCTGCACGTCCTCCACCGCATAGCGGGCCTTGATCATGTCGGTGATGCGCCAGTAGACCACCGCATCGGCCATCAAAGAGACGTTGTCGCTGGTGATGCACTGCTGAGGAGGCACGTCCAACACCTTCTCGCGGATGGTTTCCTGGAACACAATCCTATCGATAGGGGGAAGAATAAAGTGCAATCCTGGGGTCAGCTTGCGATGAAACCTGCCCAAACGCTCCACCAATGCCTCATACCCCTGGCTGATGATTTTGACCGAGTTGAACAGGTAGCCGACAAAGATCAGGGCAATGGCCGCTAAGATACCTGGCATAGGGCTTTTCTCCTAAGGGGGAGTTCAGTCCCCATTCTAGACGGTTGCTGGGACTGCTCCCTTAGCTCGATCACATCTCAACAGAAACGCGATGGACCAAGTATGATCTGCAGCTCTGCGGAACGTCTGGAGCTTCTTAAGATTTTTCGGGCCGCAACCGACAACTTGAGGCCACCCAGCAGAAGTCTGGTGAGGGGATCCCGTCTATGAAACTGAGCAGCAGGAATCTAGAGGTTGGTTTGGGCAAAATCTATGACGTGATTGTGGCCGGAGGAGGAGCAGGGGGACTATCGGCGGCAATCTATCTGGCTCGTTATGGATTGAGTTGCCTGGTGGTGGAGAAGGGCAGAGGCCGATCTTTTTGGATGCAGGATTTGCGCAATTATCTGGGATTGCCTCCGACCACTCCCGGACGAGAGCTGTTGCGACAGGGAACAGAGCACGCCCTCAGTTTAGGGGTAGATTACCTGCGCGGTTTTGTGGAAGATGCCACCGATGAGGGAGACCTCTTTGCGGTCAAAGTCAAGGTGGGAAAAGTTAACAGCCTCTACCCCATTTTTCGGAGCAAATATCTGATTGCAGCAACCGGCATTATGGACGAGCTGCCTCGGTTGTCGGATATGCAGAATGTTTACGACTACGCCGGCTATTCACTGCATGTCTGTATGATCTGCGACGGCTATGAAATGCGGGATCAAAAGTCAGTGTTGATCGTCAATTCGGAAGATCGGATCAATACAGCTTTTGTCCTCAACTGGTTTACACCCTATATCTCGGTGTTGACCCACGGCCTCTGCTCGGTCGGCCCCGACATGCGCAAAAAACTGGCGGATCATGGCTACCCCCTCTACGAATCTCCTATTCGCCGCTTTCTTGGAGAAAACCATCAATTGCAGGGTGTGGAGTTGGAAGATGGCACTTACATCGAAGCAACTACCGGCTTGGTGGCGATGGGCGCCAGATACCACAATGCCTATTTGAAAGGGATCCCCGGCTTGAAATGGCAAGGGGAAAACCTGTTGACCGACGAGTGGTGTCGCACTGCCCATCCGCGGCTGTTTGCGCTGGGCGATTTGAAGCAGGGCCTGAACCAAGTGTCGATTGCGGTTGCCGATGGTACCTTAGCTGCCACAGCCATTTGGCGGGACATCCGACGGGCCTCGCCTGCACGTAAATGGGAAGAGCGGCTGCTCTCGCCACCCAGAAGCCCAGCAGGGCCTTCCGGTTAAATTGATGGGCTCTATCGAGCTTGGGTGGCTTCTGTCCTATGATTGGTTGCGAAGGATTAAGCCATTCCATGCACTCTCTGAAAGCGTTGAAAGCGTTGATATTTTGCCTAGCCTTCCTACTGGTTGGACTGATCTACTACTGCACGGTAGAGGCCCAGCCTCTTTTTGAGCTGAACCTGACGGCCACCTCGGAATACAACCTCATTCTCCCCATTGAAAGCATTCGGGTGGTGCGCGGTGCCAATCCCCAAGATTTGCTCATTTATTTATCAGCTCCTTCTGCAGCCTGGATCCATCAAGAAGAGGTGAACGGGCACTATTTGATTGACATCCCCTACGGAGTCATTACCCGTACAACAACCGTCGAGATTGCCTCGGATCTGCCCTATCGACTGAGCTGGGGCAACCAAAATGAGCAGACGGGGCGACTGTTGATTACCCCTGCTCCCCCTCGTGTGGAGGTGTTTCTGCAGCATGGCTGGATCCCGGATCCCGACTTTCTCGATCCGGCAGAAAATACTCAACCTTTGCAACTGCCCTTGGAAGAAGTGCTGGGGCCTTTACTGGAAGTGCCACCTCGTTCTGCCTTTCTGACCATTGATGATGGCCCCTGGCCTCAGTCTACCCCCCGACTTTTACAGGTTTTGGATGATCTTCAGATCCCGGCCACTTTCTTTGTTATCGGCACCCACGTTTCCCGATTTCCTGAATTGGCTCAATTGATCCAGGCCCATCACCATACCATAGCCAATCACACTTTTACCCACGATTATCAACGTCTCTACGGAAGCAACGAGCTGTTTTATGCTGAGGTGGATCAGACAACCCAACTGCTCAAAACGCTGAACTTGGATCCCCAACTGGTTGTTCGCCCACCGGGAGGTTTTCGCCTAGACTCTGCTTTGCGCCATTCTTTAGAGCAGGCAGGGTATCGCGTTCTTTACTGGAACATGAGCGCAGAAGATGCCTACGCCGGCCAAAGTGCAGCCCAACTTTTGGAGCGCATTCGAGCCCAGTTGCCGGCGATCCAAGCTTCCGAGCGGCCCCTGGTTTTGCTGCTGCACGATCGCTGGCCCCACACTGCAGAGGCCCTGCCGGATATCGTCGCCGCCATTGAAGGGGCGGGCTATCGCTTTTTGCCCTGGCCGGCCATCAGGGATCCCGTTTGAAGGGCTGGCAACAGGTTTTCTGGCTTGAGGACTCCGACCCGCCTTTGCCGGCTGGGGATGTTCAAAGAAGGGCTGCATCTCGCTCAGCTCAGCAGCGTTGCCCAGAGATAACGGAGGCCTGTGCCTTGACAAGCTTTTCCCCAAGTAGCACATTGAAAGTTTACAGGACTTGGCTGCGGGCCGAGGAAGATGAGCGAGAGGACATTATTCGATAAGGTGTGGGATGCCCATACGGTGCGGATTTTGCCCTCTGGGCAGACGCAGTTGTTCATCGGCCTGCACCTGATCCACGAGGTGACCAGCCCGCAGGCTTTTGCCATGCTGCGGGAGCGTCATCTGCCGGTTCTGTTTCCCGAGCGGACGGTGGCCACCGTGGATCACATCATTCCCACCGACAACCGGGCACGGCCTTTTGCGGATCCCTTGGCAGAGGAGATGATCCAGGAATTGGAGCGCAATTGCCGGCAATACGGCATCCGCTTCTACAACAGCGGCTCCGGTCGGCAGGGGATCGTGCATGTGATTGCCCCGGAGCAAGGGTTAACTCTGCCGGGGATGACCATCGCCTGTGGGGACAGCCACACCTCTACCCACGGGGCCTTTGGGGCCATTGCTTTTGGGATCGGCACCAGCCAGGTGCGAGACGTATTGGCCACCCAAACTTTGGCTTTGTCCAAGCTCAAGGTGCGCCGCATTGAGATCCACGGCAAGTTGGGGCCGGGAGTTTACGCTAAGGATGTAATTCTGCACATCATCCGCAAGCTGGGGGTCAAAGGCGGGGTGGGCTACGCCTACGAGTATGGGGGCAGCGCCATTGAAGCCATGAGCATGGAAGAGCGCATGACCCTCTGCAACATGTCCATCGAGGGAGGAGCCCGCTGTGGCTACGTCAACCCCGATGGGGTGACCTTTGAGTATTTGCGGGGGCGAGAGTTTGCCCCCCAGGGATCCGATTGGGAAGAGGCGGTAGCCTGGTGGAAAAGTCTGGCCAGCGACGGCAATGCCCGCTACGACGACGTGGTGGTATTCCAAGCCGCAGATATTGCGCCGACGGTTACTTGGGGGATCACCCCCGGCCAAGGTATTGGGGTGGATGAGCGGATCCCTGCCCCAGAAGATCTGCCGGAAAGCGAGCGGGAATTGGCCAAAGAGGCCTATGCCTACATGGACTTGCAGCCAGGGGATCCCATCGTGGGGACACCGGTGGATGTCTGCTTCATCGGCAGTTGCACCAATGGCCGCTTGAGCGACCTGCGGGAGGCAGCCAAGATTGCTAAGGGGCGACGGGTGGCCCCAGGGGTGAAGGCGTTTGTGGTGCCCGGCTCAGAACGGGTAAAGCAGGAGGCAGAACAGGAGGGCTTGCGGGAGATCTTCGAGGCGGCGGGGTTTGAGTGGCGGGATCCCGGTTGCTCCATGTGTTTGGCGATGAACCCGGATCGGCTGGTGGGGCGCCAGATCAGCGCCTCTTCTTCCAACCGCAACTTCAAGGGCCGCCAGGGATCCCCCAGCGGGCGCACCCTGCTCATGAGCCCGGCCATGGTGGCAGCAGCGGCAGTCAGCGGCAAGGTG
>NZ_JANSHS010000202.1:0-9239 GCF_047461695.1 Synechococcus sp. R6-7 | reverse complement strand
GCTTATTATTGACTAGAGTCATGCTCCTGCTAGGGTTGCTCGATATGGGAGCGGGGCTCCAGGTGGATGAGGATCCGCGCTGGCCCGTAGCGCTCCTGCAAGAGGCGTTCAACTTCCTCAGTGAGGCGGTGGGCGGACTCGATATCCTGCGGCTCCACCACCAGGTGCATCTCGATAAAGACCATTTCCCCTGGGATCCCGCGGGAAGTGATGTCATGGCAGTCGAGCACGCCTGGCACGCTCAGGATCAGATCCCGCAGGGCCTCGGCAGGGATCGCCACCCGGTCGGTGAGGTAGGGAAGATTCTCCTGCAGCACTTCCCAGCCGCTTCGGAGCACCAGCAGCGCCACCGGCAAAGCCAGGGCTTGATCCAACCAAGGGATCCCCCAGTAATGCACGCCGGCCAACCCCAGCAAGACCGTCAGCGTTACCCCAACGTCGCTGAGGGTATGGCGAGCATCGGCCAACAGCAGCGAGCTGGATAGCGCTTTGCCCCAGCGGTGCTCGTAGAGGGTAACAAAGACGTTAATGCCCAACACCCCCACCATCACCCCCAAGGTTAGCTCGTCAATCTGCAGGTGGGGCTGGGGCTCCCAAAACCGCTCCACGGCTGTGCGCAAGATTTCCAGGCTGGCCATCCCCAAAAAGGCAGCGATCCCCAGCGCTCCAATGGCTTCAAACTTGCGATGGCCGTAGGGATGGTCGTCATCGGGCTCTGGCGAAGAAAAGCGCATGGCCACCAAGCCCAAAATGTTGCTGGCGCTGTCGGTGGAGCTGTGCAGGGCATCGGCAATGAGGCTTAGGGATCCCGTCGTCAGCCCCAGGATTAACTTGATCAGAAACACCAGGACATTTAGCCCTAGCGTGACGTACAGCACCCTCTGCACTTGGCGCTGACGGCGGCTGGCTATGGCAGCAGAATCCAGAAAGCTCACTGCAGCTCGGGCGGGGATCCACAGATATCCTGCTTTATTCTGTCACCGACCTCAATAGGGGTAAGGGAGGGTACCCTAAAAGCAAGCTGCTAAGGCTTAGTCAAGTGGCCGCCGATTGGGGAGCGAACTCTGAGTATGCACGTTGCTGTGGTAGGCGCTGGCTATGTGGGCCTGGTAACAGGGGCTTGCCTGGCTCACCTAGGAAATAGCGTTATCTGTGTGGACAACAACTCCGCCAAGATTGAAGGGCTGCAGCGGGGTCGCCTGCCCATCTACGAGCCCGGCCTGGAAGAGCTGGTGCGGGAGGGAACTGCGGCGGGTCGGCTGCACTTTAGCACCGATCTGGGCTCTGGGATCCAGGCCAGCGAGGTGGTGTTTATTGCCGTGGGCACCCCGGCCCTGCCCAGCGGGGATCCCGATCTGCGCTACGTGGAAGCAGTGGCGCGGGAAATTGGCCAGCATCTGGACGAGCACTATCGAGTCATTGTCAACAAATCCACTGTGCCCATTGGCTCTGGGGACTGGGTGCGCATGCTCATTTTGGACGGGGCCGCCGAAGCCGCCAAGCAGCGGCTGAGCAGCCGAGAAGTGGGGAGAGATCCAGAGGCCAGATCCCTGACCTTGGAGCTCTCGCCTTGGACGCCGCAGTTTGACGTGGTGAGCAACCCCGAGTTCCTACGGGAGGGCAGTGCCATCCAAGATACCTTCTACCCGGATCGCATTGTGATTGGCTCCAACAGCCCCCGCGCCATTGAAATCATGCGGCAGCTGTATGAACCCATCCTCAACCGCCAGCAGGGCCTGCAAGGGGATCCCGTGCCTTTGCTGGTGACCGACCTGGCTTCTGCCGAAATGATCAAGTATGCCGCCAACGCCTTCCTGGCCACCAAGATTAGCTTCATCAACGAAATGGCCAACATCTGCGAGCGCACCGGCGCCGACATCACCCAGGTGGCAGAAGGGATCGGCCTAGATAGGCGCATTGGCCGCGCCTTTCTCAACGCCGGCATAGGGTGGGGCGGAAGCTGCTTCCCCAAAGATCTGGCGGCTCTCATTCAAACCGCTGCTGACTACGGCTATGAGGCCAAGCTGTTGCAGGCCACGGTGGAGGTCAACCGAGAACAGCGGCAACGTTTGGTGGAAAAGCTGCAGCAAGCCCTCAAGGTGCTCAAGGGTAAAACCGTTGGCCTTTTGGGCCTCACGTTTAAACCCCACACCGACGACCTGCGGGATGCCCCTTCCCTAACTTTGATCGAACAACTCCACCGTCTGGGGGCCAAGGTCAAGGCATATGATCCGATTGTATCCGCCTCGGGGATGCGGGAGGGGTTGGCCCATGTGGTGGTGGAAACGGATGTGTTCCGGCTGGCCCAGGACTGCGATGCCCTGGTGTTGGTGACGGAGTGGCCGGAGTTTTTGTCGCTGGATTACCGACGGATTGCAGAGCTGATGCGGCGGCCCTTGCTCATCGATGGCCGTAACTGTCTGGATCGGGAGGCGGTGCGGCAGGCGGGCATAACCCTCATTGGAGTGGGCTGGTAGGTGCTGGGGAAATCAGGGGAAATCATGAAGATCCTGGTTACGGGTGGCCTGGGATTTATCGGATCCCACTTGGTAACCCGCCTTCTGCAAGAAGGCCACTGGGTCATTTGCCTGGACAATGGCTCCACAGGCCGGCAGCTCAATGTCCAGGCCCATCTGGACAACCCCGCCTTTCAGCTCATCTGGCACGACGTTGCCGAGCCCCTGCCGCCCGCTTTGGCAGAGGCTGGGATCCAGCAGATCTACCACCTGGCCTGCCCCGCTTCTCCCCCCCACTACCAAGCGGATCCCATCCGCACCATCCGCACCAGCCTCTGGGGCACCTACCACCTGCTGCAACTGGCCCAGAAAACGGGAGCGAGGTTCCTGCTGGCCTCCACCTCAGAAGTGTACGGGGATCCCCAAGTGCATCCCCAACCGGAAGACTACTGGGGCCACGTCAACCCCATCGGCCCGCGGGCCTGCTACGACGAATCCAAGCGCTTGGCGGAAACCCTCACCTTCGACTGGCAGCGGCAATACCAGACGGAGATCCGGGTGGCCCGCATCTTCAACACCTACGGCCCCGCCATGCGGGAGGACGATGGCCGCGTGGTGAGCAACTTTATCGTCCAGGCCCTGCGCGGGGATCCCTTAACAGTTTATGGGGATGGATCCCAGACCCGCAGCTTTTGCTACATCTCCGACCTGGTGGAAGGCTTGATCCGGCTGATGAACAGCCCCTACCCCGGACCCTTTAACTTGGGCAACCCAGAGGAGTTCACCATCCTGGAGCTGGCCCAGCAGGTGCTCGCCCTCACCGGCAGCCCTTCTCCCATCGTTTACCGGCCTCTGCCGACGGACGATCCCAGACAACGGCAGCCGGATATTGGCAAAGCCCGCGCCCTCTTGGGTTGGGAGCCTCGGATCCCGCTGCAAGTTGGGCTGCAACAGACCATCCCTTACTTTCGTCGGCGGCTGGGGCTGGAATAACCTTCGGGTGCTCCCGACAACCCCAACCCGTTTGAGAACCCTTTCCGCCTCAGCTCGGTTGACCTGGGTGAATGGCTGCCAGCGGCTCCAGTTGGCGGGCTTGCTGTTGTAGCCGACTCACCAACTGCCGACATACCACTTCGCACAGCTCAAAGCACATGGGATCCGCAATTTGGTAATAAACACTCACCCCCTTGGGCTGACGGCTGACGATCCCTGCCTGCGCCAAGATTTTCAGGTGCTTGGAAACATTGGCCTGGCCCATGCCGGTGGCTTCCAGAATCTGGGTTACATTCTTCGGCCCAGAGCGCAGCTCACACAGGATCTGCAGCCGGCTGGGTTCCGCCAAAACCTTGAAGTACTCCGCCACGCTGTTGAGAACCTGCGGCGTCAGGATTGTGCGACACTCATTCACATCCGCTCTGCTCACCGGCTTTCTCCCATCAACAAACCTGCTTGCGCCGTCCATGCAACTTGATTTTAACACTAGATAGTTATATAGTGTTCCTAGAAAGTCCAAGTTCACGTCGGGCTTTCGATACCAGACAGGAGGGCACTATGCTATTTCGCCAACTGTTCGACGCAGAAACAAGCACCTACACCTATTTAATCGCGGATCCGTCAACTCGCGAGGCCGCCCTGGTGGATCCAGTGCTGGAGCAGGTGGAGCGGGATTTGAAGCTGATTCGGGAATTGGGTCTAACCTTGAAGTACTGCCTGGAAACCCACGTTCACGCGGATCACATCACGGGAACCGGGAAGCTGCGGGAACTGACCGGTTGCCAAGGGGTGGTGCCAGTACAGGCCAAGGCTCAATGTGCAGATCGTTTCATCGGTCATGGGGAAACGCTGCAAGTGGGATCCGTCGTCATTGAAGCCATCGCTACCCTGGGCCACACCGACAGCCACATGACCTACCGCGTGAATGGGGATCGCGTCCTTACCGGAGATGCCCTGCTGATCCGCGGCTGTGGCCGCACCGACTTCCAAAGCGGGGATCCCGGCCTGATGTACGACCATGTTACCCAGCACTTGTTTACGCTGCCCGATGAGACGCTGGTCTATCCTGGCCACGACTATCGCGGGCACACCGTCTCCACCATTGGCGAGGAGAAGCGCTGGAACCCGCGCTTTGTGGATCCGGAAACGGGCAACCTGCGTTCCCGTGAGAGCTTCATTGCCCTGATGAACAGCCTCAACCTGCCCCAGCCGAAGAAGATCCAGGAAGCGGTGCCGGCCAACGAGCAGTGCGGCCAAGTGGCAGCAGCGGTTTAATTCCTTCTGGGCAGCGAGGTGCAGGGTAAGCCCCCGCCGGCTGGGGAGCCCATGTGAAACTCCGATGGTGAGGGCCCGCTGCTCTGGGTAACCTTCTCTCAATTGGCTTGCCAGAAATGGAGAGTTTGAGCGTGGATCGAGAAAGTCTCTATGAGAGCGATTTCTACGCTTGGATCCAGCAACAAGCTCAATTTCTGCGGGATCGGGCCTGGGAGAAGCTGGATCTGCCCAATTTAGTCGAGGAGATTGAATCGTTGGGCAGGCAACAGCGGCAGGAACTGCGAAACCGACTTGCAGTTTTGGTTGGGCATCTCCTCAAGTGGGAGTACCAGCCAGAGGGGAGATCCGCAAGCTGGCTCCTCACCCTCCAGCTGCAGCGGCAGGAAGTTCTGGAGCTTCTTGAAGAAAGCCCAAGTCTCAAGCCCTATCTGCCAGAGGCCATCTCCAAGTCTTACTTGGGAGCGCTGAAGCTGGCCCTGGAGGAGACCAAGCTGCCCAGAAAGATTTTCCCCAAAACCTGCCCTTATTCCTCAGAGCAAATCCTGGATAGCCGGTTTTACCCCGGTGAGCCCAGTCATTTGCTTGAGGAGGGGGATTAATCCCAAAAATCGCTGCATTTTGCATTTTAGACAACGCTAGAAGCAAGGAGACAACCATGACCGTAACCCAACAAAACCCTATCCCTTCCGCTTCGCAAGAACGGGATCCCCGTCTCAAGGAGATCGATGCCCTGACCTTAAAACAGTGGCTGGATCAGGGGCGAGTCCAGCTCATTGATGTGCGGGAGCCGGGAGAATATGCCGATGAGCGGATCCCGGGGGCCATCAACATGCCCCTATCTACCTTTGACCCGGCCAAAGTGCCCGCCTCTACGCCAGAAAAGCCGGTGGTGTTGCAGTGCCGCATGGGCAGCCGCTCCATCCGCGCCGGTTGCCAGTTGCTAGACCGCGGTTGGCCGGAGGTCATTAGCCTTAAGGGAGGGATCGAGGCTTGGAAAGCGGCCAAGCTGCCCGTTACCCGCACCCAAAATGCTCCCATCTCCATCATGCGGCAGGTGCAGATTGCAGCGGGATCCCTGGTGCTCACCGGAACCCTTCTGGGGGCCTTTGTCAACCCCTGGTGGCTGCTGCTGAGTGGCTTTGTGGGCGCTGGGCTGGTGTTTGCGGGTGTAACCAACACCTGTGGCATGGCTCTGCTCTTGGCTCGCATGCCCTGGAACCGAGGTCAGGCGCTATGAGTGGGATCCCTTCTACTTCCTCTGGGGGGCAAGGGATCCTGGCGCGGTACCTGCCCTTTGCTAAGGAGTCCCTTTGGGTCTTCCACTATCAACGATCAGATTTGCCGGGAGATCTGATCGCCGGCCTTGTGGTGGCCATTCTGTTGGTGCCCCAGAGCATGGCCTATGCCCTGTTGGCCGGGTTGCCCCCCCAAGTGGGCCTGTACGCCAGTATTTTGCCGGTGATCGTCTATGGACTACTGGGATCCAGCCGCGCCTTGGCGGTAGGGCCAGTGGCCATCATCTCCCTCTTGGTGGCGGCAGGGTTAGAGCCCCTGGCCGGTCGCGTCAGCGGGACGGAGTCCTTGCCGGGCAGCCCAGAGTACGGGCAGTTGGCTTTAGGCCTGGCCTTGGAAGTGGGTTTGATTCAAGGGGCGATGGGGTTGTTGCGGCTGGGGTTTTTGGCCAATTTCTTAAGCCACACGGTGGTGACTGCCTTTGGCAGCGCGGCGGCCTTGATCATCGGCTTCAGCCAGCTCCGCCACCTCCTGGGGGTCAAGATCGCCAATACGGAGTCCTTCTTGCTGTTGGTGCAGCGGCTGTGGCAGAGCCTGGATAAGGTAAACTGGGTAACCTTTGGCTTGGGGCTGCTGGCCATATCCCTGCTGGTGTACGCCCAGCACAAGCTGCCCCACCAACTGCGGCGTTGGGGTGTGCCTCCAGGTTGGGCCTTGATTTTGACCAAGGGGGCACCGCTAGCGGCTGTGCTCGTGACCAGCCTGTTGGTCTGGGGCCTAAACCTCTCGGAGAGGGCAGGGGTATCCGTTGTTGGCTCCATTCCTTCCGGGTTGCCCCCCTTGGGCTTTCCCTCGTTGAGCTGGGGACAGTGGACAGCGCTTCTGCCCACCGCCTTGGCCATTAGCTTGGTGGGCTTCACGGAGAGCTATGCCGTGGGGCAGTCCTTGGCCAGCCAGCGGCGGCAGAAGGTGGATCCCAACCAAGATCTGGTGGCTTTGGGGGCAGCCAACTTGGCAGCAGCCTGCAGTGGCGGCTATCCGGTAACGGGAGGCATCAGCCGGTCGGTGGTGAACTTTCAAGCAGGCGCCAACAGTGGCCTGGCCTCCCTAATCACCGGCCTGTTGGTGGCTTTGACGGTCATCTGGCTGATGCCCCTGTTCACCTTCTTGCCCCAGACCACCCTGGCGGCCATTGTTCTGGTGGCGGTGCTGGCCCTGGTGGATTTTCACCCCCTGCTGCAAAGCTGGCGCTACGACCGTGGCGATGCCCTGGTTTGGTTGGTAACCTTTGCCAGTGTGCTGGGGATCGGAGTGGAGCAGGGGATCGGAATAGGGGTGTTAGTCTCCATCCTGCTCTTTCTTTGGCGGGCTAGCCGTCCTCACATTGCCATCGTGGGTCAGGTGCCCGGTACGGAGCACTACCGCAACGTGCAGCGCCATGAGGTGATTACCGATCCCCGTATCTTGGCAGTGCGGGTGGACGAGAGCCTGTTTTTTGCCAACGCAGCCTACTTGCAGGAGTATCTGCTGCGAGAGGTGGCGGCGCGACCCACAGTGGAGCAGGTGCTGCTCGTTGCCAGCGCCATCAACTTCATCGACGGCAGCGCTTTGGAAGTGCTGACCCAGTTGGTGGAACGTTTGCAGCAGGCAGGGGTGGGCTTTGCCATGGCCGAGGTGAAGGGGCCGGCGATGGATCGCCTCCAAAAGGCTGGGTTTGTGGAGAAAGTGGGCGCTGAGCGCTTCTTCCTCTCCACTCACCAGGCGATGCAAGCCCTCGGATCCCAGCAGAGCCTCAGTCAGGTGTCATCTTCCTGATCAGCACAAGGGGGGTTTGTTCAGCGGCATTGCCGGCGGGGTTCTTGCCCAGGGCTTGCTCCACCAGCTCCCGCTCTACGCCGGGGCTGGCTGCCAGGATCTTGACCTGCCCCAGATCGTTGGCATCCACGATGGCCACTTCGTAGCCCGTCTGCCGATGCAGATCCCCCACCAACTTGGCCGGATCCCGCGGCCCCAGCACGATGAACTGGTCATAGGGAGGCAGGGTGCCAGTAACGTCGTCGATGAGATCGGCCTGCTCCCCCGCCAGGGTATAAAAGACCCCCGGGATCCCCAGCAGTTTGGCCAGGGATCCCACCACAAAAGCCCACACCACCCGCCAGGCCCCGGAGCAGTCAATCAAAGTCTGCATCCCGTAGCAGCTTGAAAGACTGGTCTTGGAGGGGAAGAAGTAGCACAGGGTGCGGGCCAGCCAGCCGGGCTGCACCTGCAGGGGATGGCGGAAGTTGCCCTGGACAATAGCCACGGCGCTTTCCGAGATGGCCACCATATCGCCGGGCTGGATGTGAGGGCCTACATACCGCCGTAGCACCTCGGCCAAGTCATCGCTGGGGGTCAGCAGATGGGTGGGAACGGCAGCCCAAAGGAGGGATCCCTGCTGCTGCCAGTTCAGCTCTGGCAAGGGCTCCACCTCCTGCAACGGCAGGATGAGATGGCTGGTCTTGAGGGTGCGCCGCTGCCGCCCGTACTGAATGTAGTCCAGCTGGAGCCAGGCTGAGCGCAGATCCGCTAGCCCTTTCCCCTTCAGCTCGATCTCGACTTCTAGGCCAGTCTGGTTCTCGGGGGTGATGATGTAGGCCTGCCAGTAGTTGTCTTGGCGGGGGGGAAGATCCGGATGGCGAGAGCGCAGGCGTAGGCGGGTGTGAATGCCTTCTGGGGAGCCAGCGCTGAGCAAATGCAGTCGCGGCTGCACCTGGGCCAAGGTGACCTCAAAGAGGGGGTTGAGGTTGCGAGCCACAAACTCCGCTTGAATGACCCAGTGCTCGGGGGTGTGGCGGCTGATGCGCCAGCCTTGGGGCTCCACCACCAGGTGATCGGCGGGGCGGGTCTTGAGCCAGTAGGGCAAGCTGCCCAAACTCAGCAGCAACCCGGCCACTACCTGAGCCCAGCCCCAGGGATCCCACAGCCAACGCCAAGCCCCCCATAGGCTGAGTCCTACCCCGGCCAGCACTGTGGCCAACACGCCACGATTCACCATGCTGCTACTTGTTGCCATCGGGATCCCACTCCTCAAAAAAAGACAAGTGCTTAAGCCCTGCTAAAGTCTGCCCCTTTGTCCACCACAACACCCTAGACTACGGGTACGCTCTAGCTCTTCTCCTGAACCCTAGCCATCCTACCGGGAAACCGAAGCAGGCCGTAGCGGGATCCCTACCTAATTTTTAGTCTCAAACAGTTAGCTTACAAATAGATTTCATTTCAGCTAGAAATCGCAGGAGCCCCGCA
>NZ_JANSHS010000201.1:0-6960 GCF_047461695.1 Synechococcus sp. R6-7 | reverse complement strand
CATCTGGTCGCCGTCGAAGTCGGCGTTGAAAGCAGGGCAGACCAAGGGGTGAAGTTGAATCGCCCTTCCCTCCACCAGGATCGGTTCAAAGGCTTGGATCCCCAGGCGGTGCAGGGTGGGGGCACGGTTGAGCAAGACGGGGTGGCCGTCGATCACCTCTTCCAGCACATCCCAAATCTGTGGGTCATTGCTCTGGATCATCTTTTTGGCAGCCTTGATGTTGTTGACAATGCCCCGCTTGATCAATTTGTGGATGACAAAGGGCTGGAACAGCTCGATGGCCATCTCTTTGGGCAGGCCACACTGGTGCATGCGCAGGTTGGGCCCCACCACGATCACCGAACGCCCGGAGTAGTCCACCCGTTTGCCCAACAGGTTTTGCCGGAAGCGCCCCTGTTTGCCCTCGATGATGTCGGAGAGGGACTTGAGGGGACGGTTGTTGGCCCCCGCCACTACGCGCCCCCGCCGACCGTTGTCGATCAGCGCGTCCACCGCCTCCTGGAGCATGCGCTTTTCGTTGCGCACAATGATCTCCGGTGCCATGATCTCCTGCAGCCGGGCCAGGCGGTTGTTGCGGTTGATCACACGACGGTAGAGATCGTTGAGGTCGCTGGTGGCAAAGCGGCCCCCATCCAACTGCACCATGGGACGCAAATCCGGCGGGATCACCGGCAGCACCCGCAACACCATCCACTCCGGACGGGATCCGGTGGCGATGAAGTTGTCGATTACCCGCAGCCGCTTGATCAGGCGCGCCCGCTTTTGGCCGCGAGCAGTGGTGATCTCCTCCCGCAGTTGCTCCGCCTCTTTTTCCAGGTCGATATCCTTGAGCAGGCGCTCGATGGCCTCCGCCCCGATCATCGCCCAGTTCTCCGGCAGTTGCAGTTCGGATCCCTCCTCGTACATCTGATCTTCGATCTCGAGGAATTGATCCTCCGTCAGCAGTTGTTTGTAGGAGAGATTCTGGGCATTGCCCGGATCCACCACTACGTAGGCGTTGAAGTACACCACTTGCTCCACATCCCGCAGCGGCATGTCCAACAGCGTGGCAATGTGGCTGGGGATCCCTTTCAAATACCAAACATGGGTGACGGGGGCAGCCAACTTGATGTAGCCCATGCGGTGGCGGCGCACCCGCGACTCGGTTACCTCCACCCCACAGCGCTCGCAGACGATCCCCCGATGCCGTACTCGCTTGTACTTACCGCAGTGGCATTCCCAGTCTTTGGCCGGCCCAAAGATGCGCTCACAGAAAAGACCATCCATCTCCGGCTTGAGGGTGCGGTAATTGATGGTCTCGGGCTTGGTGACTTCCCCCACCACTTGACCATTGGGCAGGGTGCGCTGGCCCCACTCCATGATCCGTTCTGGAGAAGCCAAGCCGATTTTGACATAGTCAAAGCGTTGCTCTGTTTTGGCCATCGCCGTTTTCCTCCTGGCTTGCTGAACCCAAAGGAGAGGGAAGCCCCACCCTCCTTCGTGGGTTGAAGGGGATCCCCGTCACGTTCGCGTCAGGGGTGGGGAGCGCTCTCAACCCTCAAAAGTCCTCTTCCTCCTCCTCGTCCTCATCTTCCTCAAGGCTGCGGCTGGCATTCGCGTCAGCGGTGCGGAGCACTCTGGTAAAGGCGGGTGATGGCGAGAGATCCTCAGCCGTAACCGATTCATAGGTGGGTCGAGAGGGAGTGTGACGGTTGGAAGTATCGGCCATCAGATCCACTTCCACATCGTGGGTTTGCCCTTCGCTGTCCACCTCCACCTTGTGTACAGACACATCTAGGCAGAGGGACTGCAACTCCCGTACCAGCACCTTGAAGGACTCCGGCGTGCCGGGTCGAGGGATCGGCTTGCCCTTGACAATGGCGTTGAGAGCCTCGTTGCGCCCCACCATGTCGTCGGACTTGACGGTGAGCAACTCCTGCAGGATGTAGGCTGCCCCAAACGCCTCCAAAGCCCACACCTCCATCTCCCCAAAGCGCTGGCCGCCCTGCTGCGCCTTGCCCCCCAGCGGTTGCTGGGTCACCAAAGAATAGGGGCCGGTGGAGCGGGCATGGATCTTGTCATCCACCAAGTGCACCAGCTTCAGCATGTAGGCGCGGCCCACCGTAACGGGCTGGTCGAAGGGCTCCCCGGTGCGACCATCAAACACCTGGATTTTGCCGCAGTACCTGCCTTCCGGGTTGAAGATCCAGTCCTTGCCGGTCTTCTCTCGGGCTTCCCTCAGCTTGGCCTCCACCGTCAGACGGGAGGCTTCTAAACCGTGCATCTCATCAAAGGGCATCAGCTTGAAGCGCACTCCCAGATGTTCTGCTGCCCAGCCCAGCAGGCACTCGTACACTTGGCCCACGTTCATCCGGGAAGGCACCCCCAAGGGGTTGAGCACCACATCTACCGGTGTGCCGTCCGCTAGGTAGGGCATGTCCTCAATCGGCAAGATGCGGGAGATGATGCCTTTGTTGCCGTGACGGCCCGCGATCTTGTCCCCCACCTGGATTTTGCGCTTGAGGGCGATGTAGACCCGCACCACCATGTTGGCGCCGGGAGGCAGCTCATCCCCCTGTTCGCGGGTAAAGATGCGTACATCCACCACCCGACCGCGCTCGCCGTTGGGCACCCGCAGCGAGTTGTCCCGCACATCCCGAGCCTTTTCCCCGAAAATGGCCCGCAGTAGCCGCTCTTCTGGGGGCTGATCCGACTCCCCTTTGGGGGTGACTTTGCCCACCAAAATGTCGCCGGCCTCCACCCAAGCCCCAATGCGCACAATGCCGTTCTCATCCAGGTCCCGCAGGGCATCTTCCCCCACGTTGGGGATCTCGCGGGTGATCTCTTCCGGGCCTAGCTTGGTTTGCCGGGCCTCGATCTCGTGCTTCTCGATGTGTACCGAGGTAAAGACATCGTCGTAGACCAGCCGCTCGCTGATCAAGATGGCATCTTCGTAGTTGTAGCCCTCCCAGGGCATGTAGGCCACCAACACGTTTTGGCCCAAAGCCAACTCGCCCCCTTCGGTCGCCGGGCCATCCGCCAGCACCTGGCCAGCCACCACCCGATCCCCCGTATAGACAAGGGGACGCTGGTTGAGGCAGGTGTCTTGGTTGGAGCGCTGGTATTTCTGCAGGCGATAGACAATTGGATCCCCGCCGTCGTCTGGCCGCACCACGATTTCGTCGGCAGAGACATAGGTCACCACGCCATTGGTGCGCGACACCACCACCATGCCGGAGTCGCGTGCCGCCTGGGCTTCCAGGCCAGTGCCCACATAGGGCCGATCCGGCTTGAGCAGGGGCACCGCCTGCCGCTGCATGTTTGCTCCCATCAAGGCACGGTTGGCGTCATCGTGCTCCAGGAAGGGGATCAAGGAGGTGGCCACCGAGATGACCTGCACCGGCGCCACTTGGACGTAGTGCACTTCTGTGGGGTGGGCGGTGGTGAACTCTTGGCGGTAGCGCACCGGCACCAAGTCGGCAGTGATGCGGCCTTCGGCATCCACCGGCACATCCCCAGGGGCTACGCGGTACTCGTCCTCTTCATCGGCAGTGAGGTAGACCATGCCCAGATCTTTGCGCACCACGCCGTTCTCGACCCGGTAATAGGGGCTTTCGATAAAGCCGTACTGGTTGACGCGGGCGTGGGTGGCCAGGGATCCAATCAACCCGGCGTTGGGGCCTTCTGGAGTTTCGATGGGGCAGATGCGGCCGTAGTGGCTGGGGTGGATATCCCGCACCGCAAAGCCGGCCCGTTCCCGACTTAGGCCGCCGGGGCCCAGGGCAGATAACCGGCGCTTGTGGGTCAGCTCCGCCAGGGGATTGGTCTGATCCATGAACTGGGAGAGCTGGCTGGAGCCGAAGAACTCCTTAATGGCCGCCACCAAGGGTTTGGGGTTGACCAAAGAGGCCGGGGTGAGGTTTTCCGACTCGGAGACTGTCATCCGTTCTCGGATGATCCGCTCCAGGCGATTCAGGCCCACCCGCACCTGGTTTTGCAGCAGCTCGCCCACGGAGCGCACGCGGCGGTTGCCCAGGTGGTCGATGTCGTCCACATGGCCGATGTCGTACTCCAAATTGATCAGGTAGTCGATGACGGCCAAAATGTCGGTGACGGTAAGCACCCGCACACTTTCGGCTACGTTGAGGTTTAACTTTTTGTTCAGCTTGTAGCGCCCTACCCGGCCCAAATCGTAGCGTTTGGGGTCGAAGAAGCGGGATTCCAGCAACTGCTGGCCACCCGATACGGTGGGGGGTTCCCCGGGCCGCAACTTGCGGTACAGCTCCATTAGGGCTTCTTCTTCGGTGTAGGGCCCCTCTTTCTCCATGGTTTTCTGGAAGAATTCGGGGTGGCGCAGGTTGTCGTAAATCTCGGAGTCGCTCAGGCCCAAGGCTTTCAGCAGAACTGCCGCCGAGAGCTTGCGGGTTTTGTCGATGCGCACCCACACCAGGCCGTTTTTGTCGGTCTCGAACTTCAGCCAGGCACCGCGGTTGGGGATGAGGCTGGCGCTGTAGGTGCGACGCCCGCTTTTGTCCAGCTCCGATTTGTAATAGACGCCGGGGCTGCGCACAATTTGGTTGACGATCACCCGCTCGGCGCCGTTGATGATGAAGGTGCCCCGATCCGTCATCAAGGGCAGTTCGCCGATGAAGACGTCCATGTCTTTGATCTCGCCGGTCTCTTTGTTGATCAGGCGAGTGGGCACCCGGATCTGCGCTTGGTAGGTGGCGTCTCGCCGCTTGGCCTCCTCGGGGTCGTAGCGGGGGCGGTTAATCTTATACCCTTTGGAGGGATCCCCAGGGCGATATTCAGGCAGGAAGTGCAGCTCCAGCTTACCAGTGTAATCGATGATGGGGGAAAAGCTGAGAAGCTCCTCTTCAAACCCTTCTCGCAAAAACCACAAGAAACTCTCCCGCTGAATCTCCACCAGGTCAGGAAAGGTAGGAGCGACAGGGGATGGCACTGCTAATTGTGTCATGCGTTGCTCGGGAGGGGTCGCGCTGCAGTCAGGCCTTCCATTATAGAAACCCCGCCAACGATCGTCAACGAACGTTACAAAGGTCGAGGGGCTGTCCGGATCCCGTGGGGGCGCACCTGGAAAATCTCGGCAAAACCGCTGGGGATCCCCTTTTGGCTGCCGGGGCAGGGACGATTCCCACCGTGCCTTAAGGATTGTTCACATCCATTCACACTCAGGCAGATTATTCTAATCTTTAACCGTTTTTGCGGATCATCCGCTGCTCCAGCTCGGATTTCCGGTCGACCGTGGGGATCGGAGGGGTGGCTCTGACAGGCTCAGCCGGTCGCCAGGGTGGACGCGGCGCTGGTCTTTGTCGCTTTTGAAATGCACGCTGTTGATGCAGGCTGTGGCGGAGCCATCAACAACAATCATGAGAAGGGGTTAGGAATGGGTTTACAAAGCTTCTCAGGCTGGGGGAACCTCGGGATGGCTTGCGGGTGATCTGCGGGTGATCTAATGAAGCACAGTTTGTTGGCGAGGAGGGTTTTGTGAGTCAAAGTCAGAACAATCAGAATAAGAATGATTTGAGTAACCGGGACAACAGCCTGTCGGCCCAGTTGCGGGAGGGCACCAAGCAGTCCCACACCATGGCCGAGAACATGGCCTTTATCAAGTGTTTCCTGAAGGGAGTGGTGGATAAACGGGCCTACAGCCGCTACCTGGGCAATTTCTACTTTGTCTACAGCGCTTTGGAAGAAGGCTTTGCCCAACTGCGAGAGCACCCCCTGGTGGGCCGGCTCTACTACCCAGAGCTGTGGCGCAAGGCCAGCCTGGAGAAGGATTTAAATTATTTTGTTGGCCCCAATTGGCGCGCTGTGGTCAAGCCCTCCCCTGCCTGCCAGGTCTATGTCAACCGCATCCGAGAAGTGGTGGAAAAAGATCCGCTTCTGCTGATCGCTCACGCCTACACCCGCTACATCGGTGACTTGTCGGGTGGCCAAATCCTCAAAAACATCGCCCGCCGGGCCATGGGCTTGCCGCAGGGGGAAGGAACGGCCTTCTACGATTTCGAGCAGATCCCCCACGAGGGCAAATTCAAGCAGCGCTACCGTGCCCAGCTGGATGCGTTGGGGCTGGATCAAGCCACCATCGACCGCATTGTGGCAGAGGCCAATTATGCCTTCAAGCTGAACATGGACTTGTTTAGGGAGTTGGAGGGGAATTGGCTGTTGTCGATGGCCCGCTTGGCCTGGAATTCGCTGCTCAGCCAGTTTCAACGCAAGCCCACCCGTTCTGAGGCAGCCGCTCCCAGCTCCTGAGCCCTAGATTCCAGATCTCCCCTCTCCCAGAGGAGAGGGGGTGAGGGCTAGTTACATTCGAGGGTGTCGCGGGTGGCCCGACCAGTTACAGGGTTAACGCCGGTGGCCCGTTCACAGAGGATGGAGAGGGCGTCTTGGCGTATTAAGGCATTGGTGAAATCGGCCCCATCAATTTGGATCCCTTCGACTCGGGCCAGCCACATCATGCTGTCCTGCAGTTGCGCTTCTCGCAGATCCGCACCCTGTAAGTTGGCCATGTCCAAAGTGGCCCCCCGCAGGTCGGCCCCGCGCAAGTTGGCTTTGCTGAGATTGGCCCCGAATAGGTTTGCCCCTGCCGCCTTCACGTGGCTGAGATCGCTTTGGCGCAGGTTGGCCTTGAGAAACTTCCAGCCGCTCAGGTCTTGCCCTGCAAAGCTCACCCCCTGCAGATCTCGTTTGGTGTAGTCCTCTGCCTGGGCCGGGGATCCCAGCGGAGTAACCCCCAGGCAGAGTATCAGCCCGCAAAGCACCATCCCCCGCAGGAAACGGCTCAGCCAAGACCGCCTCGCCAGAACTGAAGCCAGCCAAGCAACAGACATCGTGGATCCCTCCCTCAAGGAAACCTCCATGGCTTGGGAATTGCTTCTGGTTTTATCTTACCGGATGGAGATCCCGCCGGCAGGTTGGGCTATCATGAACTACCCCACCGCATAGGCGGATGGG
>NZ_JANSHS010000200.1:0-673 GCF_047461695.1 Synechococcus sp. R6-7 | reverse complement strand
AACGGATGCGGCCATTAACCCCGGCAACTCCGGCGGCCCGCTGCTCAACGCTCAAGGGGAGGTGATAGGGGTGAACACCGCCATCATCCAGGGAGCGCAAGGGTTGGGCTTCGCCATCCCCATTGAGACGGCCCAGCGGGTGGCCAATCAGTTGATCACTCGCGGCAAGGTGGATCACCCCTACCTGGGCATCCGCATGCTGACGCTGACTCCAGAGCTGAAGGAGCGCCTCAACCAGGATCCCAATAGCCGCATTTTGATAACGGTGGATCAGGGTGTACTGATCGGCGAAGTCATCCAGGGATCCCCGGCGGAACGAGCGGGGCTGCGATCCGGGGATGTCATTCTCTCCATCAATGGTCGCGCCGTAACCACAGCCGATCAGGTGCAACAGGAGGTGGAGCGCACCGAGGTGGGCAGCACCTTGGAGCTGGAGATCGAGCGGGCCGGGCGGCGACAGAAGATCCGCGCGGTAACAGGCTCTTTCCCGGTTCCGAGCGGAGGCTGATTGGGCATGGTTGATCGCCCCTCAAGTATCAACCAGACCCCAGCGACACAGCAGGGTTGTTGTCAATGGGGGTAAACCTCTCAACCTAGGTTGCGAACTCCCCTTTTCCCCTGGGAGAGGGGCTGGGGCGGTGCTGCTCGCGCCAGCGGGACGGAGTCCTTTCGC
>NZ_JANSHS010000199.1:0-1282 GCF_047461695.1 Synechococcus sp. R6-7 | reverse complement strand
GGGGTTGCGACAAGAGCTCTCGGCTGTGCTTCAGCCTCTTTGCCGGAAAGCGGATTTGGATTGGGATTTGAATTGGATTTGTGCTGCTCTTTAGCCACAAAGTCCAGCTCCATTTGAGAAACCTGGGAAAGAAGAAAGTCGGCAAAAGCTTTGGCCACCACCGAAAGACGTTTAGAGCGCAAATAGACCAAATGCCAGAACCCCCGAATGGGAAACTCTTCCACATCCAAAATAGCCAGATGATGCTGCCACCCCCCCAAGGCCAACACATGCTGAGACAAAACCGAAATGCCCAATCCACCCACAATGCCTTGGCGGATAGCTTCGCTGCTGCCTATCTCCATGCGAATGTTGAGCTTTAGGTTATGCTTCTCAAAAAGCCGCTCTACAGCCATGCGGGTGCCAGAGCCAGGCTCACGGGCCAAAAAAGGTTCTTGGGCAATGCGCGCCAGAGGGATCCCCTTTTGGCCCACCAGGGGATGATGAATAGAGGCCATCACCACCAAAGGATTTTCCAGAAAAGGTTGTGCCACCACGTCCAGATCTTCTGGCGGCATCCCCATCACGTAGAGATCGTCCATGTTGTTGCTCATCCGCTCCAAAACCTGCTGGCGGTTGAGCACCTTAAGAGCTACGTCAATGCCGGGATACTGCTGACAAAATGGCCCCAGCAGACGGGGTATAAAGTATTTGGCAGTGGTGACCACTCCAATGCTCAGCCGTCCCTGCTTTAGCCCCTTCAGGTCGGCAAGGGTCATCTCGAATTGATTCAATTGTTCAAAAATCTTCTCGCAGGTTTGGTGTAAAGCTTGCCCCGCTTCGGTGAGATACAGCCGCTTGCCCACCTGTTCAAACAACGGTAACCCCACGGCTTTGCTCAATTGCTTGATCTGCATGGAAATCGTGGGTTGGGTCAGGTAGAGCTCTTCGGCAGCGCGGGTAAAGCTCAGGTGGCGGGCGGCAACCTCGAAGATTTGCAGTTGATGCAGGGTAATGGCCTTCATGGACAATCAAGAAAAGCTAAAGGTTTACTACTAAATCATAAGCGCTAATCTATGCCTTTTGGCGAGATCCCTAGGAGAGCCTGGCTGACGGTCACAGTGGCGGAAGGGGCAAAACCGAAGAGCAACCCCCTACCACTCGGACTTAAGGTAGAGATCGACCAAGGGATTGCGCCGGTCTGGGCACAGGCGGCTGTTTTTTTCCAATAGCCGCTCTCTGGGCAGGAGAAGAGTACGATCGCAGACATTCTCGTGGAGCATGCCTCTAACCCCCAAAACCC
>NZ_JANSHS010000198.1:0-12087 GCF_047461695.1 Synechococcus sp. R6-7 | reverse complement strand
TCAGCAGTGTTCAGCGTAAATGTATCAGAGTTTGAGGTCAACAACGTTATGGAATGGCTCTGGCACAGCCTGGCGGATCCCTTGAGTTTTGCCTTCATGCAACGGGCTCTGCTGGTGGCGGTGGCCGTCGGCATTCTCTGTGCCGTGGTGGGCAGCTATCTGCTGGTGCAAAGCTTGGCCCTCCTGGGGGATGCCATCAGCCATTCGCTGCTGCCGGGCCTGGCCATTGCCTACATGCTGGGCCTCAACCTGTTTGTGGGAGCCTTTGTGGCCGGTCTCCTCAGCGCCCTCTTAATTCAATGGATCCGCTCCGCCAGCCCCCTCAAGCCGGATGCAGCCATGGGGATCGTCTTTTCGGCCTTTTTTGCCTTGGGGATCCTGTTGATCACTTTGATCCAACGGCGGGCTCGCATCGATCTCAACCACTTCCTCTTCGGCAACCTCCTGGGGGTGAATGCTGTCGATGTGCTGACAGTGGTGGGCATCACCCTTTTGGTGTTGGGGTTAGTGGCCCTCTTCTTCAAGGAATTGACCTTTTACAGCTTCGATCCCTTGGGGGCCAAAGCAGCCGGCCTGCCCACCGAGCGGCTGGGGTGGGGGCTGATGGTGCTCACTTCCCTGACGTTGGTGGCCAGCATGAAGGCAGTGGGCGTGCTCTTAGTGTTGGCCATGCTGATCACGCCAGCGGCAACCGCCTATCTGGTGGTGCCTCGATTGCACCAGGTGATGCTGCTGGGATCCCTGTTCGGGGTGAGCGCCAGCCTGCTGGGGATGTACGCCAGCTACTACCTCAATGTGGCCTCCGGCCCGGCCATCGTCCTGGTGGCCTCCGCCTGGTTTAGCCTGGCCTTTCTGGGCAGAGTGTTCTCAGGAACGCGCTAGAAACCAGGGATCGCAGGTTGGGATCCCTGGCTCAAACCTCATCTGAGAAAGGGTAGATGCATGTTAACTCAAAAGCGGGAAGAGCGGCCATCCCGACCGCCTGCGCTGGTCTGCCGAGGCAACGCCTTGTTGACCCTCAGATCCCGGCCCATCCAAGTAGCACCGTCCAGCTCGTCGATGGCCTTTTGCTCATCGGCTTCGTTTTCCAGTTCCACAAAGGCAAAACCTCGCTTACGGCCAGTCTCCCGATCCACCGGCAGCTTAATTTGCTTAACGGTGCCGTATTCGGCAAACACAAGCCGCAGATCTTCTTCGCTGGCCTTGAAGGACAAATTACCTACAAAAATGGTCATGGCGTAGCACACTCCGAACCTTACCCTTTAGCGTTCAGTTCGGAGGCTCACCTGGTTAAACCATTCGCTCAATCCGAACCTCATGCCAACCACATCTTAGTCTTCCCAATGGCATTTGCAAAGCTATCCTTGCAGCTTTTTGTCCGAGAATTGGGAGAAGCTTTTGTAGCAAGATGGAAACTCAGGATCCTAACCTTCATGGGCGATTGCTTTGGCCCAACGGTTGGCGTTTGGGAGTGCCGGGAGAGCGGGGATAAGGAGGCGGCGTGGGGGCTACTTTCTCCAGCAGTAGGCAGTGGCGCACCCCACGGCTGCGGGGTGTGGTGAAGGCTTCTACATGGATCAGTTTTCCGCCCAGGAGCTCAAGGGCCTGCTCCAAAGTTTGGGCTTCTGCCTCCGTCCAATGGCCGCGATAGAGAATGGCACGCCCCCCCACCTTGAGCAGAGGCAGGCAATACTCGGCGCAGATCTCCGCCGAGGCCAAAGCCCTGGCCAGAGCAATATCATAGCTGCCCCGTTCCTGCGGGTCTTGCCCCCAAATTTCGGCCCGCTGAGCCACTGCCCGCGCTTGGGTGAGGGAGAGCCTTTGCAAGGTGTCCTGTACAAAGGCAATCTTGCGTTGGGTGCTGTCCAGCAGGGTAAAGCGGGTTTGGGGCAGGGCAATTTGGGCCGGGATCCCTGGAAACCCTGCCCCGGTGCCGATGTCGATCCCCCGCCAGGGCTGAGCTTGGATTGCCTCCCAGGATCCCAGCAGGCGTAGGCCCCGCAGCGAATCCCACAGGTGTTTCTCCCAAAAGTCGATGGGATCGGTGATGCGGGTCAGGTTCTGGGTTCGGTTTCCGGCCATCACCAGCGGATAGAGCTGTTGCAGTTGTTGCTGCTGCTGTTCAGAAGGCTGCCAACCCAGCTCCGCCAGCCAGCTTTCCCACAGCGTCTTGAGCTGTGGGGGCTCAGAGGAAGAAGTGTCAGCCTTCTTCATCCCAGGGATCCCAGTTTCAATCCAGCGGGGATGGCTCTGTCGGCCCAGCCTTTCAGCTCTTGGGTCAAGCCCTGCAAAGAACGGTCGGTGCCCAGCAGCTCTTGGTTTAAGCAAACCAACTCCTGCAAATCCAGCTCCTGACAGCTGGCCCAATCTTCCGCCAGCAAGTTAATCGGCTGCGGCTGAGCCTGAAGCAACTGATGAGAGGCCAACTCCAGCTCTACATTCAAAAGCACCTGCTCCAACCGCTCTACCCGCTCCTGCATTTGCGCCAGCAGGGCTGCCAACTGCTGACAGCAATGGTGAACCCGCTGAGCATAGATCTTGAGCGGCAGGGTCAGCGGCAGCAACGACTCAGACAACAGTTGAATCAGGTGCTGGGCCTCCAGTTCTTCCAGTTGCAGGTCTTGCCAAATGGCGTGGTAAAGATGGAGCGAAAGACGACAGGTTTCCAGGCGCTGGTAGCAGGGCTGTAATACAGAACCGCGCAGCTCCTGCAGATAGTCGGCCCACAGTTGCCCAGCCTCTACTACCCAACCTGTCTGGAAAAAACTCCACCCCTGGGCCAACAGCCAACTGATCAACAGGCCCGCCAACAATTGGTTTTTTTGTCGCAACAGGAAAGGCGAAAGGTGCTCTCCCCAAACGGCTAACCCCAGCCAGATCAGGGCAGCCAAAGTCAAATGGGGCAAGCTGATCATCTCGGCCAACAGCTGGGCAGACCAGCGCTGGCGCAGCATCCAGATCACCCCGGCGCCCAAGCTGTACAGCCCTCCCCCCAACAGCGGGATCAACACCAGCCACAGGGGTTGTCCCCTCCACAGGTGCGATAGTGACCCATCTTCGCCCAGCGCATCCCAACTGAGCAAGTACAAAGCCAGCAGAGCCAAAACCACGACCCAGCCCTGCTGTCGCTTGAGACGGCGGGCTAGAAGACGACGGCGGCGGCGCAGATAGGTTTGAAAGGACTCGGCAACAATCGACATAAAAAAATGGCACTGCGGATCCCTACCAATACCCCCACCGGCCTGGAGCGCTCCTTCACGATCATAAGTCTTAACTTTGCTAGGTCATCTGGCTTCTGTATTGCGTTGTTGGCGGGAGTCATACCCAGCCGGTGGCCAGCTTTTTCAGGGGCTCATCAGGCGGTTTTTCGGCGAGACTCCTCCGAGAAGCGCTGTTTTCTCGGCAAGCCTGACAGAGGCTTTTTAGAGCAGGCAGCCGCGTGCAAGCTCTCCACCCCTGTTACCATGGAAGAGCCCTTAATGTTTCTTTCGTATCCATCGTATCCATAGCCAAGCTAGTCTCTTGGACCGGCCTTTCCCCCCTCGAAGTGCAGCGCCAGATGATCGTCATTCTCGATTTTGGATCCCAGTACTCTGAGCTGATTGCCCGCCGCATTCGCGAAACCCACGTCTATTCGGAAATCCTTTCCTATCGCACCACTGCTGAGCAACTGCGGCAACTGCGACCGCAAGGCATCATCCTCTCCGGGGGCCCCAACTCGGTGTATGAGCCAGGCGCTCCGGTGTGTGACCCCGAGATTTGGAACCTAGGGATCCCGGTTCTGGGGGTGTGCTACGGCATGCAACTCATGGTGCAGCAGTTGGGGGGCAAGGTGGAAGCAGCCCAGAAGGGGGAATATGGCCGTGCCGCTCTGCACATTTTGGATCCCACCGACCTGCTCACCAACCTGCCGGAAAACAGCATCATGTGGATGAGCCACGGGGATTCGGTTACCGAACTGCCGCCGGGCTTTCACACCTTGGCCTCTACCGACAACACCCCCTGTGCCGCCATTGCCGATCCAAGGCGTCGTCTCTACGGGGTGCAATTTCATCCGGAGGTGGCCCACTCAGAGGCTGGCGCCTTTCTCATCCGCAACTTTGTCTATCACATCTGCGGTTGCGAGCCCACCTGGACAACGGCAGCTTTTCTGGAGGAAGCCATTCGAGAGGTACGTGCCCGTGTGGGCAATAAGAAGGTGCTGTTGGCCCTCTCGGGGGGGGTAGACAGCTCTACTTTGGCTTTTCTGCTGCACAAGGCCATCGGCGACCAGCTCACCTGCGTGTTCATCGACCAAGGGTTTATGCGCAAGGAAGAGCCCCAGCGGCTGCTGCGCCTTTTCCAAGAGCAATTTCACATTCCCGTCCACTACGTGGATGGCCAGGAGCGGTTTCTCCGGCAGTTGCAGGGGGTTACCGATCCCGAAGAAAAACGCAAACGAATTGGGGCAGAGTTTATTCGCGTGTTTGAGGAAGAATCCCAGCGGCTGGGTCCTTTTGAGTACTTAGCCCAAGGCACTCTCTACCCAGACGTGATCGAGTCTGCCAATACCCATGTGGATCCGGTTACTGGAGAACGCATTGCCGTCAAGATCAAAAGCCATCACAATGTCGGCGGCCTGCCCGAAAATCTGCGCTTCAAGCTGGTAGAGCCTTTGCGCAAGCTCTTCAAAGACGAGGTGCGGCAACTGGCCCGCTCTTTGGGTCTGCCGGAAGAGATTGTGGGCCGCCATCCTTTTCCGGGGCCGGGGCTGGCCATCCGCATTGTAGGCGAGGTTACCAAAGAACGGCTGGAAACCCTGCGAGAAGCGGACATGATCGTGCGGCAGGAGATCAACCGCTCCGGCTACTATCCCAAACTTTGGCAAGCCTTTGCCGTGCTGCTGCCAGAGGTGCGGTCGGTGGGGGTGATGGGGGATAAGCGCACCTATGCCTGCCCGGTGGTGGTGCGGCTGGTTACCAGCGAAGACGGTATGACCGCCGATTGGGCGCGAGTTCCCTACGACCTCTTGGCCACCATTTCCAACCGCATTGTCAACGAGGTGCCCGGCATCAACCGCGTGGTTTACGACATCACCTCCAAGCCCCCTGGCACCATCGAGTGGGAGTAGGCGGGATCCCTTGCGTCTGGCCTCGATTCCCGGCTGGATCGATGGCTACCTATGGCCAGCTTCCGGCAGGGAATAGGAAGGGCTTGAGCTGAAGGGCTGAGCGGCTTGGACTTCCATTCGGGCCAAAGTCGTAGCGGCATCCGCCAGTTGCAGAGCAAGGTTGGCACGGCTAATCGGATCCCGGGCATTCCAGAGATCCTGTCCCAAACAGAACACCCGATAGCGAAAGGCTTTGATCGAGCGCGATGGGATGACCTTGACAGTCATAGCTACAACCTCTTCTCCACAGAGACGTGAATAGTCAGCAGAACCCGCTCGGGCTCAAGGTAAACAAATGTTACCAAAACAACCTCGTCCTCAGAGGTAATGCTTACCGGGCAGGTGGCTTTCGGGGGTTCCACCCGTTCATGCCGTACCCCCACAGTGTATTCTCCAATTGGCAGGTCATCAAATCCAGCGTCCGCATAGATCAACTCAATGGTTTCTTCTGCAATCAACTGCCCCTCTCGCTCCAGGAAACTGAGAAAAGGGATCCCATCGATGGAGGTGAGCGCGTTGTTGGCCTGGTTGCGGATCATCACGAAGATGTCGGACATGGAGAGTGGGCCATCACCTCAGGGCTTCATGATCGAGGCTGCTGGAACATTGCCCGACTGTTTTGAGCCTGGACTTCCGCCAATCCCTGATTCAGCGACCAAACCCTCGACCCCGCGTGGCCGGACGGGCAAGACAGGCTTGGAGTTTTTTCCGCAGCTGGGCTGTATCGAGGCGCTGACCGATGAGCACCAACTGGTTTTTGGGCTGGCGAGGCCACTCATCGCTGCTGAGGGTATAGCGCCGACCGCTGAGGTGAAAGATATGTCGCTCTGGGCTTTCCTCGAACCACAACACCCCTTTGGCACGAAAGACTGCATCGGGCAACTCGTTGAGAAAATTTTGGAAAGCATCCAAAGAGAAGGGCTGATCGCTCTCAAAGGCTAGGGAGTTAAAGCCGTCAGCCTCGATGTGGCTGTGATGGGAGTGGTGGTGGTCATGATCGTGCTCATGGTCATGGTGGTCGTGACTGTCGTGATCATGGGCTTCTTCTTGGGGCAAGGAACTGGCCTGAAACAAATCGGTATCCAAGATTAGCTCCAGGGGGACTGCGCTGTTGACGGTGCGCAAAATGCGGGCATCTTCTTTGATCTCGCGGATGCGTTTTTCCAGACGCTCGATCTCGGCTTCCTCGACCAAATCGATTTTGTTGAGGAGAATCACATCTCCATAGGCAATTTGGCTATAGGCCACGTCGCTGTTGAACAGATCGGGGGCAAAGTTGGTGGCATCTACCAGGGTGATGATTGAGTCCAGCCGCGTCAGATCTCGCAATTCTGGCCCCAAAAAGGTGAGGGCAACCGGCAAGGGATCCGCCAATCCCGTGGTCTCCACCACCAAGTAGTCGATGTGGTCAGAGCGTTCCATCAGCCGCAAAACACTCTCGGCGATGTCATCTCGGATGGTGCAGCAGATGCAGCCGTTGTTCAGCTCCACCAAGTCTTCTTCGCTGGAGACGATCAGCTCCGCATCGATGCTGATCTCGCCGAACTCGTTGACCAGCACCGCTGTGCGCATCCCTTTCTGGTTGTTGAGGATGTGGTTGAGAAGGGTGGTTTTCCCACTGCCCAAAAAACCTGTGATGATGGTGACAGGTAAGCCTCGCTTAGGCACTTCGATGGTTGCGGTCATAGAGTGGCAGCGATCCGATATAGAGGGAACTCTTCCACTTTATCCTCTTGTCCTCATTGCCCTAGCTGTCTGAAGCCGATTAAACCCTTCAGATGCGATCAGTAGAGCCTTTGCGCCTCGGCATTGGCGGCGTCGCCAGTGTGGCCCTGGCTCTCCCAACTCGGCGGCCTCTCTCTTTCTGGCTTACTCTTCAGGGTCAGATTGCTTCCTCTAATCCCCTGGCCCTGAAAGTAGGGTTATTTCGATTCAAACTGGGACAATGCACCCAACACCTAAAACGTTGAACGCAGGGGGCCAGAGAGCTGTTCTCAGTGGCCCACGGGTCTCACCCTAACCTGAAGTGACTATCGATAACATCCCTAGGTAGACTATAGTGCTGACCCACCCCAGCTTGGCCTGTCGGGATGCCTACCTGTCCTGGGTTACTTCCACCTGGTTGCCCGGCTCTAGGCTGACGCGGAACTGTTGTGCGCCTGTTGGCAAGGGATCCGGCGGTAGCTCCGGCAGGTCGGCAAATGGGGTTTCGGCTCGGCGCTCTCGGGCAAGCTCATTCTCCGGCTCGGCGGCCAGGGGGGATCCCGTCCTATCCACCGTTACCCGGTAGACCAAGCTCTCTGGCCAATCGGGGGGAGACTGCCACTGCTCTGCCAAAATGTCTCGCAGACGGGAAAGGGGATCCGCCCCTGCTGCCTCTCTTCCCGCTGTTGGGTCAGATTCTTGGAGGGATGTGGCCAAAGGCTGCGATTGACCCGTCAAGGCAGGGATGGTGAGCTGCTCTTGCGGGGAAGGGGAAGCTGTGGGATCCCTAGGGGGGCGACTGGCCCAGATCCCAACACCGGCCACAACTGCGATCCCGCCCACCAGCAGGGCCGCGATCCCAGTGGGCTGTCGATACCAAGCCCGCGTCACCGGAGTTCCCAGATTGGCCAGTTGGGGAATGTCATCCGCCACCTGGGAGAGGTTCTCCAGCAGGTCGTACAACTGCGTCATCGACAGATCTACTTGTGCGATGCGATCTTCCCCTTGGCGCACCGTGAGACGATGAAAAATAAAATCAAGCGGACGGATGGCCACGGTACCGCTGAAGGTTCCCTTGGGTTCCCCACTCAAGTGGGATCCCACGTAGCGGTCGATTACGGTGATCAAATCGTTGAGCCAAACGTTATCGCCGTGTAAAGTTTTGACTGTCTCCCCCTGGCGGATTTCCAACTGACACTCGAAGCTGTGCTGGATGGCTTGCAGCGGCGGCGTTGCAGAGGAGTCTGAAGAATTGGAATCGGCAGGGGCTTCTCCCCGTACAGTCAGCGTAGAAGTGGGCTGTTGATAGGTGTGGCTAACCAGGGTAAGGTTGGGCATGGCAACTGCGGGCAAACAACACGGGTAGAGGGCTACAGAGGCGATAACAGAGGTGATAATTGACGAACCTGCCTCAAGAAGAGGGTGAGGCATCGGGGCCGGAGCTGTGGGCCACCCCCTCTTCTTCCAGATCGCTGCCGGCAGGCAAATCCATCTCAGGACGGCTGAGCAAGGCTTTCCACAGGCGCTGAGCGCCTTTCGGGCTGCTGTAGAACATCAGCTCAATCAAGATGCGCAGGGCCAGCTCGGTGAGGCTATTCTCATCGCGCACGTCCCCATCCACCATGCGGCTGCGGTAGTGAGAGAGGAATTCATCCAAGTAATCTCCCACCAGCGGCTGACGGAAGGGGCTGAGCTCTTGATCGACAGCGGCTTCCAGTTGCTCCAAGGTGCTGCGGATACGGGCTTGTTGCTGAGCAGCCAGATAGGCAATCACCATCACCAGGGCGCGGGCCTCTTCGATATCGACCTTTTTGCGCCCACCGCTGCTGCGGCGCAAGGGGTTAGCATTGCGCAGTCGCCAGAGGGTCACCCGGTCGCCAATCTGCTCTTCCAAGTTGAGGGCTTTGGCTGCGGCCAGAACCGCTTCGGAACTTTCTCCGCTCAGGGACTCCAACCCCAGCAGTAGCAAGTCCAACTGGGCTTTGATGGTACCGGTGGCTGTGTTCAAACCAAGGGGCCGACTGTCTAACTGAATGTGCTTGTGTTCCACCGTCACGCTGTCAATGGGAGCTTTGGGTTTCGACGAAACTCTATGATCTCCTGTCCAAGCCAAACCTGCAACCTACCTCCCTGCGCTCTAGTCTAAAAGACTTTGGGCATGCTAGACTGCTCGCCAGCCTGCCGAGAGTTGAGCTCTCAGGGTTCTTCCCCAAAACGGGGTAACTCTGGATGCATCTTAGACCAATAAGAATGGGTTTTCTGGGCCGGTTTCTGTTTCGGCAACACCCCTACTCCTAGCTGAACTTGGGCTTTTGGACTCAGGGGGATGGCTACTTATAATGGGGAAAGCAGCTGCTGCTTTGGCCTTTAAGAGCTAAGTGACTACCCACCTTCATTGAGTTTCCCTTTTGTTGACACCAGCGACTCTAGGTGCAGCTTGATTCATCATGGCCTCTTCTGCTCGCTGCAGTACTCAGCCTGTCCCTGTTCTTCACTGGGTCTTGATCTTCAGGGATCGATTGGGGCAGAGGGGGGTTGTTCTGGATAGTATCTATTACTCAGTGGGACGGTCTAAAGACAATCATATTCGCCTTTACGATCCCTGCGTCTCTCGGAAACACGCTTCCCTCATCCGCATCCCAGGTTCAGGGCCAACTGCACAGGGATCCCTGCAGTACAGCTACATGGTATTCGATGGCAGTCCGGGATCCAGGCCCAGCACCAATGGCCTATTCGTCAACGGAAAACGGGTTTTGTCCCATCGCCTTCAGCTCCTAGATAAGATAAGGTTTGGGCCGAACGTAACAGCAATTGTGGAGACAACGGATCGACTCAGCCCGGAAACCCTAGCCAAGTTATTGCAGCCTCTGGATGCTGCTAGCTCTACATCCCCATCCACCTTTGATTTCAATAAAGACACGGAGCCGAACCCGGAAAACCTGGCTCAGCCAGAGGAAGAGGATTTCACTGTTGCCTAAGCCAACCCAACCAGTCTTCTGAATCCTCCTGTGCCCCCCATCCCACCTGCTCTGAGCGGCTACTGGCAAAATGCCTTTGACCTAGAAGCCCATCTGGGATCCTTCCTGGGCCTTGGGGCTGCCGATCTGCGGGAGAAACTGCGGGCAGGGCAGCAGCAATTGGCGGAGTTGGGCCGGCGAGACTTTGGCTGGGATCGGGCAGATGCGTTTTATCGGGATCAGGTGAGATCCGCCTATCTGCTGGATTTGGCGGCTTGGCACCTGAGCAGCACCGACTACATCGGCGATACCTTACGCCTGGTGGCGGATCATGCCCGCGGGTTGGTGTTGGATTTTGGCGGCGGCATCGGCACCCATGCTATCGGGGCGGCCCTCTGCGCAGCGGTGGATCAGGTGATCTTCTGGGATATCAACCCCATCCATCGGCAGTTTGTGCAATGGCGGGCGGAAAAGCTGGGCTTAACCGAGCGCATCCACTGTCCAGAAAACTTCCCAGAAGAGATCTTTTTTGACACGGTCATCTGCTTCGATGTGGTGGAACATCTGGCGGATCCGGCAGCGCAGTTGCGGCAGTTTTACGACTGGCTCAAGCCGTCAGGTAAGCTTTTGATCAACTGGTACTTTTTCAAGGGGTTTAACGGCGAGTTTCCTTTTCACCTGGACGACCCGCAAAAGGTAGAGCAATTCTTTCAGGTGCTGCAAAGCTGTTTTTTGGAGGTGTTTCACCCCTATTTCATTACCGCCCGCTGTTACCGCAAGTGGGATAAAAGCTGAGATTGGAGAAAACCAAGGTGCTGCGCTATTTGCGGATATTGTGGCTGTTTTGGAGCACCTCAATCGCGGCAGAAATGGAGTACCGTGCCAATTTTTTCTTTGCCAGCCTCAGCAGTTTGGGTGGCTTGGGATCCGCTCTGTTTGGGCTGTCGTTGTTTTACCAGCAGGGGCACCGGCTGGGCGGTTGGAGTTGGCCGGAAGCCCTCATCGTGTTGGGGGTGTTCACCATTCTGCAGGGGGTGTCGGCCAGTCTCTTTAACGTCAACCTCAATCGCATTGTGCAGCAGGTGCAGGAAGGCACCTTGGATTTTGTTTTGCTAAAGCCAATAAGCAGCCAGTTTTGGCTGTCGGCCAGGGTGTTTTCCCCCTGGGGCCTGGTGGATATCGGCTTTGGCCTGTTGCTGATTCTCTACGCCGGGATCCAGCTCCATTTGCCTGCTTGGGTCTATGCTCTGGGGCTGCTGCCTCTGCTGCTGGGGCTGATCATCCTCTACAGCCTCTGGTTTATGTTGGGAGCCACCAGCATTTGGTTTGTCAAAATCTACAACGTCACCGAGGTGCTGCGGGGCCTAGTAGAGGCAGGACGATTTCCGATAGTGGCCTATCCGGTGGCCTACCGCGTGTTTTTCACCTTCGTCGTGCCGGTGGCTTTCTTGACCACCATCCCGGCGGAGACCCTGCTGGGGCGAGCCCAATGGCCGTGGCTGCTGGGATCCGCTCTGCTGGCGGCAGGGCTGTTGTGGGGATCCCATCTTTTCTGGCGCTTTGCCCTGCGCTTCTACACCAGCGCTTCCAGTTAAAGTCTGGTCCAAAAAGCTTGGATCCCACGCATCCGAGTTTCCAGGAGTTGAGTAATTTCTACAGACGCGCCCCACGCGCTGACATCGCGGAGAACAACTGCCTTCAGTACAAGGCAGAGGGAATCGCAGAGTTCTCTGGGTTGAGGGCAAAAAAGTTTTCACTGCAGCGCTTTGCAGCCACAGGCTCTGTGGTTTAGGGGGGCTTGTCTGTCAGTGGTTTTGATGGTTTGTCGATCTTTTGAGGAGCCTGTTCAATGCACAAACACACAAGCTTTGTAGCAGCATCTGTGATAGCCGGCAGTTTTGCTCTCTTGGGCTGTGGCAGCAGCACTTCGTCTTCGATGATGCCTTCCCAAGCGGATTTGGTGGCTTTGAGCGGCGGCAATCGCCTCACTTTCATCCGCTCTGCCGATGCCTTTGTGCAGGGATCCCTGACGGTAACAGGAGTGAACGGCAACCTCATTGGTATCGATGTGCGCCCTGCCAACCGGCTGCTTTACGGGCTGACCGACACCAGCATCCTTTACACCATCAACTTGCAGACCGGTGTCGCTACCGTGGCCAGCACTCTGTCGGTTCCCTTCACCGCGGGCACGCTTTCTGGCATGGATTTCAACCGTTCCGCAACTCATAGTCGTTTATTTCACCGCCCAGGATGAACTAAACAACCGGTTGCTTCCTG
>NZ_JANSHS010000197.1:0-3962 GCF_047461695.1 Synechococcus sp. R6-7 | reverse complement strand
GGGATGACCAGCTTGGGCTGCAGCGCCTCAATGGCCGCCTTGGCCCCGGCAGGATCGTAATTTTTCGGCCCACCCCCCACTGGCACCAGCAACAGGTCGGGACGAGCAAGCAGGATGGACTGCTCCCGCGTAATTGGCTGCAGCGCCCCTCCCAAATGGACAATGTCGATCCCAGCCATGCGCCAGCGCCAACCCACGTTTACGCCAAAGCGAGGGCCACGGGGCATGCGTACTCCTTGCACCCGGATCCCGTCAATCAGATAGTCTCCCGGCTGAAACAGCACCTTGGGGTTGCCGGGCACCACATCCAAAGCACCCTCATCCAACAAGCGGCTGCTGAGCAACACCAGATCGGCAGCAACTCGTGGGGCAGGATAGCCAGCCGTACAGCCCGCCGGCCGAAACGGGTTGACCAGAAACCGTCGGCCCTCCCCCTCGAACAAAACACAACTGTGGTGCAGCCAAGTCAGTTGCAGCCCCTGCGAGCTGGAGCCGGGAGTGAACTCTATAGACCCTGGGGTTGTTGGCGTTTCCGAACCTTGTGCCGGCGCTGTCTGAGCGCCCGCTTTGCGCCCTCTGGCCAGGTTCACGGCCATCGATCCCAGCAGCCCAGCGCTGGCTTGCAGAAGCTGGCGACGCTTCATGGAGTGGGGATCCCTGATGTAACAACGGCAACGGTTTCCTGAGGTTTCTGCGAAACATTGGGCTGAGCAGCAGTTGAGGCTTTGGCGCTGCGCAGGAAGTTGCTCAACAAGCGCTTGCCCTCTGCAGTCAAGATGCTCTCCGGGTGGAACTGCACGCCCTGAACGTGGGGATAGCGGCGGTGGCGTACCCCCATGATGATCCCATCGCCTGTTTGAGCCGTCACCTCCAGCTCGTCAGGACACGTAGAAGGCTCGATCACCAAGCTGTGGTAGCGGGTGGCCGTGAAAGGCTGGCTCAACCCCTCAAACACCCCCACCCCTCGATGGTAAATGAGCGAGGTTTTGCCATGCATCAGCTCAGGTGCGCGCACGATCTGACCACCATAGACCTGGCCAATGCACTGGTGCCCCAGACAAACCCCCAAAATCGGCAGCTCTGGCCCCAGCTCCCGAATCAACTCCAGGGAGATCCCGGCATCTTCCGGCCGCCCTGGCCCAGGAGAGATAACTACAGCTTGCGGCTGCATTCGGCGCAGGTCGTCAACGGAGAGCTGGTCATTGCGAAAAACCTGAAGCTGAGCTCCCAACTCCCCCAGGTACTGCACCAAGTTGTAGGTAAAGCTGTCGTAGTTGTCGATGACGACCAGCACGATAGCATCCGGCAACGGCACCCCATTTTAGCACTTGCTTGAGCTGCTGTTCTTGATCCAAAGAAGCAGAGTAACTGGCGCTTTTTGCAGGGGAGCAGTCGACGCCCCAAGAAAGCTTGTATCCTAGAAGGTACAACCCACAGGAAGCAGTGAATTGGGCGGGTTTCCAGGTTTCCCAATGTTGATTTGGATCCCATGAGTGCGCTTCTCTCCCCGGCAACCGATTTGCTGGACGAGTTGCGGCAGCTTTTCCCCTTCGAGCTGGACGACTTTCAGATCCGAGCCATTCAGGTTCTGGCTGCTGGGGAATCGGTGGTGGTCTGTGCTCCCACGGGATCCGGCAAGACCCTGATCGGAGAGTATGCCATCTATCGGGCCCTATCCCAGGGCAAGCGGGTTTTCTATACAACGCCCCTGAAGGCCCTCTCCAACCAAAAGTTCCGGGATTTTGGCCAGCAATTCGGCCCAGAACAGGTTGGCCTGCTCACCGGCGACATCTCCATCAACCGGGAGGCGCCGATCTTGGTGATGACCACCGAGATCTTCCGCAACATGCTCTATGGCACGCCGCTCTCTCTGGCCGTTCAGAGAGGAGCCTCCGGCGATGGGATGGAACCTTGGGAGGAGGCGGAGGCCCTGAGTCGGGATCCCTTGCGAGAGGTGCAGGCGGTGATCTTGGACGAATGCCATTACATGAACGACCAGCAGCGGGGCACCGTCTGGGAAGAAGCAATCATCTACTGCCCCCCCACGATCCAGCTCATTGCCCTTTCTGCCACCCTGGCCAACAGCGACCAGCTCACCGATTGGATGAACCAGGTGCATGGCCCCACCCATCTGATCGACTCCAACCACCGCCCGGTGCCGCTGCAATTTCACTTTGCCAATCGCAAAGGGCTGTTCCCCCTGCTGGAGCAAACCGAGTCCGGCCAGTGGGTTTGCAATCGCCGCCTGAAAAGCAAACTCCCCAAGTCAGGTCAGTCTCCCTATGGGGGGGTGCCGGATATGGTGCAGGTGGTGGAAAACTTGCGCCAGCGGGACATGCTGCCGGCCATCTATTTCATCTTCAGTCGCAAAGGCTGTGATATGGCCGTGGCCAGCGTAAGGGATCTGGACTTGGTAGCCAGCGAGGAAGAACGGCAGCAGTTGGCCGAGCAGATCGACCGCTTTTGTCGAGAAACGCCCGAAGCTGTCCGCCGAGATCAGTTGGATGCCCTTTACCGGGGTATTGCCGCTCACCATGCCGGCATGTTGCCTGCCTGGAAGGGACTGGTGGAGCATCTGTTTCAGCAGGGGCTAGTGAAGCTGGTCTTCGCCACTGAGACTTTGGCCGCCGGGATCAACATGCCCGCCCGCACAACTGTCATCTCCTCCCTTTCTAAGCGCACCGACAACGGCCACCGCCTCTTGACCGCTTCCGAGTTCATGCAAATGTCGGGCCGAGCCGGACGGCGGGGCAAGGACATCATCGGCCATGTGGTGACGGTGCAATCCCCGTTTGAGGGGGCCCAAGAAGCTGCGCGGCTGGCCACCTCTGGAGCGGATCCCTTGGTGAGCCAGTTTACCCCCACCTATGGCATGGTGCTGAACCTGCTGCAAAAGCACTCTTTGGAAGCAGCACGGGATCTGATCAACCGCAGCTTCGGCCAGTATTTGCTCTCGTTGCAAAAGTTGCCCGAACAACAGGAGATCCTGCACACGCGCGCCGAGCTGGAGGAGATCGACCGTCTCTTGGGAGGCATTGCCGACGAAGATATCGCCCGCTATGAGAAGATGCAGGCGCAACGGCGGGAAGAACGACGCATTTTGCGCTACTTGCTCAAACAACGGGAAGCTGAGCCGGATCCCACCTTGCGGCTGTTGGCCTTTCCCCACATTCATGCCCAAGAGGAAAAAATCCGTGCCCTAGAAGCTCAAATCCGAGAGAATCCCGCTCACCAAGTGGGGAAAAAATTGCTGGGTTTGCGAGAAAAACGCCAGCGCTTGCTCAAGCGCCTCGAGCACCTGGAGCGGCAAAGCGATTCCGTGCAGGAGTTGCGCTGGCAGCAATTTATGGCCTTGGTGGGGGTGTTGCAGGATTTCAACTGTCTGCAAGAGTATCAACCTACCGATAGCGGAGAGGTGGTGGCCGCGCTGCGGGGGGATAACGAGCTCTGGCTGGCGCTGGCTCTGCTCTCGGGTGAGTGTCAGGGCTGTGCTCCCCATCATTTGGCCGGAGTTGTGGCTGCCTTGGTCTCAGAGGCTCCCCGTTCAGGTACCTACAGCCGGTTGCGCACCTCAGGACTGGTGGAAGATGTGCTGCACGGGTTACGGGGTTTACGGCGGCAACTGTTCCGCAGCCAACGGCAACACCAGGTGTTTCATGTGCCGATCGGGTTTGAGCCCAGCTTGGCCGGGATCGTCGAACATTGGGCGCAAGGGATCCCTTGGGAAACCCTAGAAGCCAGCACCAACCTAGATGCCGGAGACTTGGTGCGCCTGATCCGCCGCACGCTGGATTTGCTTTCTCAGATCCCTTATGTACCCCATCTGCCGGCAGAGTTACGGGAAAATGCCCGTCAAGCCCAAAAAATGCTGGATCGCTTCCCGGTGAGCGAGTTGATCTAGCGAGCTCAGACCGTTTGCTGTTCAGTGAGGTTGCAGCTGATACATTTACGCTGAACACTGC
>NZ_JANSHS010000196.1:0-1159 GCF_047461695.1 Synechococcus sp. R6-7 | reverse complement strand
GGGGGGAGGGGGGGGCTGGTCGGGGTCGTATTGGGCGCGGGGCAGCAGCACCAGTTGCACAGCCTGCTGCAGATCCTCGGCCAACAGGCGATCCCGTCCTTCCAGAGCTGCCAGGGCACAGGCGGCTCGCAGGGCAAATTGTTCTCCCCGGTGCCCTTGGACGTTGCCGCGGATGGCCTCCTGCACCAGGTAGAGGAGCTGTTCCCGCTGCGGCTTGACCTGGGGCAGCCACTCCCGCGCCAGGAGGATGCGGGTGCGGATTTCCTCCAGTTCCGCCTGGTGCTCGGCCAGGAAGGGCTCGGGAGCATCGACAAATTGCGTTGCCCGTTGGACAATTTCCCCTCGCTCTTCTAGGCTCAGCTCCTGCCCCACCGGCACCACCAGTGCCAGGCGATCCAGCAGGTGGGGGCGCAGGGATCCCTCTTCGGGGTTGTAGGTGGCCACCAAGAGAGGCCGGCAGGGGTGTTGCAGACTCAGCCCCTCCCGTTCCAGGCGGTTGACCCCATCCCCCACCACCGTCAGCAACAAGTTGACGATGGCGTCGTCCAAGAGGTTGATGTCATCCACATAGAGCACGCCCCGGTGGGCAGCAGCCAAGAGCCCTGGCTGGAAGACCGTTTCCCCCTGCCTGATGGAGGCCTCCACATCGACGGATCCCAGCAGCCGATCTTCGGTGACGCCCAGGGGAACCTGGACAAAGGGGGGCGATATCACTTGGGTGGGCGGCACCTCTCCGGCTGGGTAGCGAGCCTTGGCCCAGTCGGACCAGGTATCCGGCTGCGCTGGATCGTCGTTGCAATAGGATCCCGCAATCACCTCGATGGGCGGTAGCAAGGCGTGGATCCCTCTGGCCAAAACCGACTTGGCGGTGCCGCGAGGCCCCACCAGCACCACACCCCTTAGGCTGGGATCCACTGCTGCCAGCAGCAGAGCCAGCTTGGCCGCCTGTTGCCCCACTACAGCGGTGAGGGGAAAGGTACAAGGAGCGGATAGAGTTGCGGATCCCATGGTTGGCGGGTAGGCTTGGCGAGCAACGGTTCAATCGAGCAGATTCGCAGCGGAGCGGGAGCTGTACACCCCAGTCTATCGCTTGAGTGCTCCGCACCGCCTTTGCAACTGAGATTTTCTGGGGAGCATGCCTCTAACCCCCAAAACCCTG
>NZ_JANSHS010000195.1:0-692 GCF_047461695.1 Synechococcus sp. R6-7 | reverse complement strand
AAAAAGCATTCGATTAAATGCCTCTCTTTATACAGATGCTTGTCATAATGCCGCTGCGTCTTTCTATTCCTTTTAGGCGGAATAACCGCTTGAGCTTCCCCTATCTTCTCAATCAACTTATCCGCATCATATCCTTTATCCCCAATTACTTTGGTATCCTTTCTCTGCCAGCCCTCTATCAATTCTTCCCCTTGAGTAATATCGCTCTTTTCTCCGCCAGTTATTCTCAATTCCAGCGGATTTCCCAACCCATCTACACTCACATGAATCTTGGTGCTGTATCCCCCTCGGCTTCTCCCCAAAGCTTGCTCCCCTTTTTTCCGGCAGCACAGGAGTGCGCTCGAACCATGGTTGAATCAATAATGAGATGCTCTAAATCAGGGTCGTCAATAAAATACTTGAACATCCGTTCCCACACTCCAAAACGACTCCACCGGTGGAATCTTTGATAGATGGTGTACCATTTGCCATATCCTTCTGGGAGGTAGCGCCAAGGAGCACCGGAACGGGCTATCCAAAGAACTGCTTCAATAAACTGTTTGCAGTTTGCTTCTTTCCCAATGTTAACTCTCTCTTCTGTCTGTAAAAAAGCCAATATCTTCTGCCATTTGTTTTCATCTAAAAAAACCAACTTCATCCTCTTTCCTCTATAAACTATTCTCTCTATCCTAACATAAGATCAACACGACCTA
>NZ_JANSHS010000194.1:0-3639 GCF_047461695.1 Synechococcus sp. R6-7 | reverse complement strand
CATCCCATACTTCCCGGCTCTGGAAAACTGCCGGATAAAAGGCTTCAATACCGACCACATCCTCTCAATCGGATTCAACTCTGGTGCATACACAGGCAGGTCTATGATCCGCGCACCTGTTCCTTGAATCAAACCCTCCACTTCCGAACTCTAATCACCACCTTCCGCGCATCCAGTTCCGGACATGAGTCACTTTGCAAAAACTCCAGAAAATTGCTCTTCCGCATTCCACCCTTGATAACACAACAGCCTACTGCCTCTCTCCAGGAAATAGCTTCAATAATCTTATGTTTTTTCCCTTTGCATCTCTGACGGTAACTGTAAGCTCTTTGACTGCGTAAACTCCGAGATACCCCTCCGTTCTATTGCCTCTCACACCCTTGTCTGGTCTAGAATAGCTATATCTTCCACTGGTATATTCTTGACTTCTTAACTATAGACTAATTGTTGCCTTTGCACCTCCTCTTCTCTGATTTTTACACTGCGGTAATTCTTTTTTAGCGTCATTCCTCGCTTTTTTAAAAAGTTGTCTATCGTAACAGCACTCACATCAGTATCCAGTTGCTCTCGTAGCAGTTCTTGATACTACCACGGATAATAGTTCAGGCTCCTTTCAATGACCGTCATAACTTCTTGCCGGTGTTGTTCCAGAATACCTACTCGCTTTGTGCCGACTTTCTTGGGGGATAAATCCTGAGTTTGTTGATACTGATGCACCCAGCGGTGCAGTGTTCTTTGGGTTACCATGAACTGTTCCGCTACCTGGCGAGTGGAGGTCTTGCCTGCCTGATAAGCTGCCACAACTCTTTGGGATAAATCTAACAAATAGGTTGGTATATATCTCTCTTTTCTCTTGGATACTTGTATCCTAATTCATAGGCTGTAATCGGTGAAGTGCCAAAAATGATTCTGATTCTTGTTTCAGCATCGTTGCTGAGCAACCGCTAGGGTGTAGAGACGCGGATCTTCGACAAGAGGATCCCTAGGAAAAAACGAGAAAGAAGGAGAGAAAATCATGTCTGCCAGCACCCTTGTCCGTTGCGCCTGTGAACACTGCAACTGCAGCTTCGAGAGCAGCCAAGGCTATCGCTACGAAGGTCAACTCTACTGCAGCGAAGCCTGTGCCACCCACAATCACGAGCACCCCTCCGCTTGTTGTGTGGCTTCCCACTGCTGCCAGTAGGGTTCAAGGTAGCCCATCATCCCCAGCCCTTTCCTCTGGGATCCATTTCCCCCCTGGGCCGTTTTTGATAGGCTCCTGAGAAGTTCTACTCTTGTCGGCCAAGGGGTCGGCCTAGCTTGCATGGATTACGGCTGGCGCGAAGATACTCCGCACCGCTGGGAGCTGCTGCCCACTCCCCCCCAGTTCAATCTGGAGCTGAGCCGGGAATATGGCAAGTATGCGGCCAAGGTGATGGCTCTGCGGGGTCTGCACACCTGGGAGCAGGCGCAGGCCTTCGTGGATCCCGAACACTATTCCCCCACACCACCAGCATCCCTGCCGGATCTGGAGCGGGCGGTGGCGCGGCTGCTGCAGGCACGGGAAAGGGAAGAGACCCTGTGCATTTGGGGGGACTTTGACTGCGATGGTGTCACCAGTACCAGTCTCCTGCTCTCGGCGTTACAACCCTTGGGCTTCCGAGTCCAGTTCTCCATACCGCTGCGCAGCACCGAGGGGTACGGGCTCAATCCTCAACGGCTACAGCAGGTGCTGGCCCAGGGCTGCCAAGTGATCCTGACGGTGGATTGCGGGGTGGGCAATGCTGCCGAAATTGCCATGGCCCAAGCCCAGGGGGTGGACGTGATCGTGACGGATCACCACATGCTGCCGGATCCCTTGCCCGCTGCCTATGCGGTGGTCAACCCCTTGCGATTGCCGGCTGAACATCCGCTGCGCTTCCTGCCGGGGGTGGGAGTGGCCTACAAGTTGGCGGAGGCGCTCTACCAAGCCCTAGGGATCCCTGGTGTCGAGCAGCACCTGGATCTGGTGGCGGTGGGAATTGTGGCCGATGTGGCGGTGTTGCAGCGGGAGTGCCGCTACTTGGTGCAGCGGGGCCTGCCGGTGCTGGCCAGTACGCAGCGCCCGGGGTTGCGAGCTCTGCTGGCCCAGGTTAGCAACGGCCAGCTCCAGAGGTCGCCGACAGCCCAGGATATTGCTTTTCGCATCGCCCCCAAGTTGAACGTCATTGGCCGCTTGGAAGACGCCAGCTTAGCAGTGGAGCTGCTGACCACCTCCGATCCAGAGCGGGCCCAGGCGCTGGTGCAACGGTTTGTTGCCCTTGACGAAGAGCGCCGGCAGCTCACCCAGCAAGTGATCCAAGAGGCCAGCCAACAGGTAGAGAGCTTGGATCTGACCCGGGAAGGAGCCATTGTTCTGGCGGAAGCCGGCTGGAACCCAGGGGTTCTGGAGATCGCGGCGGCGCGCTTGGTGGAGCAGTACCGCTGCCCGACGGTGTTGATTGCCAAAGACGAAGCCACAGGGCTGGGCCATGGGTCGGGTCGTTCCCTGCCAGGGGTGAACCTGGTGGAGGCCATCGAGGCCGTGCGCCCCCTCTTGCGGCGGGGAGGCGGACACCCCATGGCCGCCAGGATCCAAGTGGATCTGGCTTGCCTGGCCGCTGTGCAACTGGCGTTGCAGCGGGAGCTGGCCGCGCGGGTTAGCCCGGATCAGCAGGCTCGCGCCTTGGCGGTGGAGATTATCCTCGACTGGGAGCTACTGGTCTCTCAGGATCGGGATGGGGTGGCAGAGCTGGATGAGGTGTATCGGCAATTGCAGCTTCTGCAGCCCTTTGGGCACGGCAATCCCAACCCCGTCGTTGCCTTGATGAACTTCCGTCCCAATAGCTCCAACCTGGGAGTCTCCCGCAATGGCCGCCACCTCAAGTTTGAACTCCAAGGCTCGCCGGGATCCCGTACTCTGTGGTTTTGGCAGGCCGGAGAAGAGCTGGAGCGTTGGCAAAAATGCCAAGCTTTGGACATCGCCCTCCAGTTGGAAGCGGATGACCGGGGCAAACAGCCTTGGCAGGGCAAAGTGCTGGCGGTGCGCCCTGCGGGAGAGTGGCAGGCACCCACCATTTCCGCCCCTCGCCTACAGATCCAAGATTTTCGGCAGAAACCCCTGCCGGATTCGCTGAAAGGGGCCATCTGTTACGACGGGCAGGAGGCCGAGAACCTTGTTCCACCACCAAAAGGGGCAAAGCTGGTGCTGGCCCGCTGGCCCTGGCTACCGGCGGACTTGGCCCAACTGCTGCAACAGGCACAGCCGCAAACGCTGATCCTGACTGCTTCTGGCCACCGCTGGGAGCAGATCCCCCAGCAGATTGCCCAACTGCAAGCGCTGTGGCAAGCAGGCCGACGGGATCCCGAGGATCTGGCTGCAGTAACTGGCTTTCCCCGGCAATGGCTGGCGGAACTGGACGGCCCGGAGCAGATCCCCACCTTGCTGATGGGCCGCCTTCAGGAATCCCAAGCCTTTCACCGCTGGCTGGACGAGGCCAGCCCCACCCAGATTGCCCAACTGTGTCAGCGGCTAATGCAATCGGATCCCCTCTCAAGAGAGACAAGAGAGAAAAGAGAAAAGAACGGAGAGTAGTGAGAAGGGAGTATCCTCACTGATACATTTACGCTGAACACTGCTGA